>CAUUXN010000010.1:0-25548 GCA_963548985.1 uncultured Haemophilus sp.
GAATAGTCTTTGTTTGCAAAAGTCACTTCAACTAATTCATTAATTTTAGAAGTAACGAGTTTTTCATGTTCAAGTGTGGTTTCAAATACTTCTTTAAGTGATTTGTAGTCATTCTTAGGTGCATCAATTTTACCTAAAAGTGGCATACCACTTGTTTCACTCACATATTTGAATAATTTTTGCATGTGTTCTAATTCTTCATCAGCATGACGAAGTAAAAATGCTGCAGCACCTTCGTAACCGTGTTTGCTACACCAAGAACTCATTTGTAAATAAACATTAGAAGAGTAGAACTCTAAATTGATTTGTTCATTTAACTTATCTGCGATTGCTTTATTAAGCATAACCAACTCCTTTCCTTATTAAGTAGAGATTAAAAATAAAAACAAGACTGCTTAACTTGTCATCGGTGTGCATTCTAATCCCACAAATGAGAATGGTCAAGTATTTTTTTAAAATTATTTTTATAAATCACTAATAATAAAAGAAAAATCAATGTTAATTATTCTCATTTATGTGATATATGTAAAATAAATTCTCATTATCAGATCAAGAATGATGAAATCTGCTGAATTGATGTATGCAATTGTATTCAGAATTCACGTAGCGTTATCTCAAAATTTCATTCTAATTTAATTATTCCATCACAAAGACATCCATTTATTTCTTTTATATCCATAATCCCAAATTGCCTTATTTTGACCAGCGCATGAAAGTAGGATAGTTATCTATTTTTATTTGTGACGTATTTACACATTCAATTTAACATAATATATATTATGCGAAATCAATTACAAGGTTAGTAAAAGCTACGTATCAATAAGATCACAGAGTTATACACAGGTCACGAATACTGCTTAGCCAATACAAAATATGGAAATTTCATGCACTGTAACATGTATTTTTTAAAAGTTATTGAACTATACAATAGAAATGTAAAGAAAATGCAAAGGCTTTTGAGCGTTTCACATTGGCATTTTGAGAGTGTTTTAAATAATTAATTTTTAACAGGGGCGGTTTTAATTTTGTGATTTTTTTAAGAATGGAACGCGCAATATATTCATTTTTTCAAATTGTATCGAGCTAGATTTCCGGCAAAATCCACGGGTTTTGCCTTCCATTTTCCGCAAGCGGAAAATAATTACATACTCCAGAAATAAAAATCCCGTCCTCGTTAAACTCCGGGCGGGATTTTTATTTCCTACGCTTAAATTTCTTTTACTTGTAAAAGAATGACAATGTCAGTTTTTGAATTTGATTTTGAACGGCCGCTTAAAATGCCTTTAGGTAAAAAACTAAACCCTGTTTCCCCTTCGGTTATCTTATTTTCAGCCAAACCACCTAGCACAACAATATCCCCACTTTTTAACGTTACATCTGTGACAATGTCGCGTTTTATTAAGGTCGGTGATTGATTAACACCCGTGTCAGTCTTCACAAAATTAGATAACTGTTGATTAATTTTCAAATCTATAGCGTTGTTTTTAATTGTAGGTTGAATGTCAAAAATCACACCGCTTGAACGATATTCAATTGATTGCACGGCTCTACCGTCTCTATCGTATGTCACAGCCCCCAATACCGGCACATCAGACCCAACTGAAAAATTACCTTTTGAACCCGATTTAACTCTAAGCGTTGGCGAACTTACAACATGAAAACGGCTATCTGTACGGAATAACTCAATCATAGCATCTAAATTTCCCGTATTTACCGTAATAAAGTTTTCATAATTTTGTTTAACGCCAATATTAATACCAAGCTTACCAGAAAGCAGTTTCGCCAATAAATTAATGCCACTTCCCTCTTTTTCTTCTGTCTGCACTTCAAAAACGTAGCCTGTTACAACAACCTCACGACTTGGTACATCTACACCCTTTAAA
Organism: uncultured Haemophilus sp.; assembly: GCA_963548985.1. Classification (GTDB taxonomy): domain Bacteria; phylum Pseudomonadota; class Gammaproteobacteria; order Enterobacterales; family Pasteurellaceae; genus Haemophilus_D. The sequence goes on from CAUUXN010000010.1 coordinate 1,884, forward strand.
ACAGATTTTACTCGTGCAATATCTTCTGTTTTGCCATAATAAACCAACTTATCACCGCTTGCCGATACGGCGCCTTCTTCATCTTTTAAAAACTGCGACAAGTATTCAGTATCACGATAAATAGGACTATAAACAAAGCTATTTTTCATCACTTTTTTCGGCTGCGGCTCAATATGCGCAAGATACACCACGCCTTTTTTCTCATATACTTTTACATTAATATTTTCAAAATAACGCGTTAAAAACTCATTAAAATCTTGTTCTTCCGTAGTATGAAAGCTTAATAAACGTTTATCTTCCGCAAGTTTTGGGTCTAACATATAAGGCTTATTTAACACTTCATCATAAATGACTGAAACCGCCTTAGGTAAAGGCACTGCCTCAAGCTTAAAATCAACATTCTTCGCCCAAGATTGCAACCCTAAACATAATAAAACTATAAATAAAAAAGCTCTCATTGCATTACCCCCGAATAATAATTTACGACTTCCCCATCAATCACACCCTCTAACATACGACCGCTATAGCTAAAACTTGAGCGAGGTTCAAATCGCAACCGCCCAACGCTGTCAGATAAAATGACAAATGATTCCCCGTTTTTTGATAACTCACCTGTAATACGCCATTTTTCCGAAATTCTTGGCGGAGTATAATTCGCTACTGGTTGAACAAAGCGTTTTTCAATAGGTGAATTTTCAGCCATTTCAGTACTTGAATCAGCTTTAACTGACGTTTTATCTTTATCTGTTTTTCCCATATTAAAAAAATGAATTAAAGCCATAAAACCCCGCTGAAATAAGTAAAATCATTAAAACAACCATGGCTTTAAACTGAAAAGATTTGAAGATATTTCCACGATCATCAACAGTATTTTCTTTCCCGTTTATACCATCATAACTTTGATAAAGTGGGAAAATCTCCTTGTTATATTTACGCTGAAGTTGTAAGGTTTTATTTGATTTTGTTGTCCTGGCACCCGTAAATACATCCACACGATAACGATTAGCCATGCCTAACGCACTTAATTTTGACATACGATAAGTTGTCTCAATCCTATCTTTAATAAAACGTGGCAATTGCGCTGCTGATTGATTTATTACAACTAAATCACAACATTCTCCTGTATCAGGATTCGTAAAATGACGATGTTCAGCCAAAAAAGAACGATGATTCTCATGAATTTTTTCACTTGGAAAAATTCGCCATACTTCATCAAGACAAATTAAATCACCCGCACGACAAATAGAGCTTTCAGCACCTTTATAAGGGAAAAAATCAGCTTGTTGGCACTGCTCGTCTGAAACTGAAATAAACTCCCCTAAATCCTCGGGGTTTGCGCCCTTTGATACACAATAATCAAATAATTTTGACTGTGTTACACCAACAATATTACTGACAATCCGACGCCCTTTCTTGAAATGTTCAAGAATAACCGAGCTAACTACTTCATAAGATTTACCACTGCCAGGAATACCTACATAAGCCAAAATAGCCATAACTTACCCTATTACTGGAATACGACGAATAATAAAACGTGCCAACATCGCAGAAATAAAAAGCGTAACACCAAACGGAACTTTTAATAACTCTAAGAAATACCACATATCAGATGGCAAATTATTAAACAGTGTTTGAAAATTCACTCTTAAATTTTCAGGTATAAAAAGCTCAATCACGACAGGAATAAATTCTGTCGTAATAAAAAACAATGCAAAAAACACAAAGAATTTTGCCACGATACCTTTAAAAACAAACCCTAAAAAACCGCTAAATAATCTTAAAATCAAACCACCCATAACTACCTCTAAGCACTCAATAATTTACGAATAGCAATAATCGACCAAATCAGTGTAAATAACGCACCCAAAATTGCTCTGTTTTGCTCTAAAATCGGACAATGGCTATCTATCGTATAGGTATGATTTAGCGCATTAAAAGACCAAGTTGGACATTGTGTTGCTTTTCCTTGAATAGTTAAATTTTGAAACTCAGGAAAAAACTTTTTAAACGGTTCTAAAATTTGCTGTGCTGTCGGAGGTTCTAAATTAGGATAATTAGGATCACCATAATTATCTTCATCATGTTTATTGGAGTAAGTATTATTACTACTGGCCCCAGGGTTACTTGGCCGTGATGGATTGATAGGTTTTGATGTCTTTTTATCATCAAACATATCAGGAGAATAATTAAAGCTTAATAAATCCTCTTTAGTTAAATATTCACGGCCCTTCAAAATATCTGATTGCATAGCATTAACAGGTGAGAATGCAAAATTAATTATTCTACGTTCATCACTATCAAACTCCTTACTTTGTAATGTAACTAACTCTTTTAATAATCGCTCTATATTACTTTCACCTACAACTAAAGGCTTATCAGATGGTAAATTTTTAATTAATGCCTCTGGTGTTCCTAATTCATATTTTTTAGTTACTTTTCTCTCCTGTTTCTCACCATTAAAAATAAAAGTTGATACGGCTTCTTCATGTTTATTTTCACCAAACTCATAATCAAAAGTAACTTGATAAATCCTATTTGTCTCCGATTGACTAACAAGATTCTTATTTTTAATTGTGGGATTACGCATTTCAATAAAACCAGAATCAGCATAGTTTTCAACAGCACATTCAATAACATCATCAATATTTTCATTACCGCATTCTGGATAAGCTAAACTTTTCCAAAAGATAAATACTTCAGTTTTTGTCTTATAAACAAAAATTGGTGCTGTTTTTGTTGGCTTATCTCCCTCTAAATAATATTTCTCTTTCATATTTGTAATAGGGTTAACAACCCATACAAAATAGCCATTCTCGTCTTTTTCCGCATCTGTAAACATCTCAAAGGCTTTATCTATTGCTCCATCAACTAAAAGCCCCGCACCAGCAGCAACCATAACTGCGCCCCAAGGGTTACGTTTGCCCAAAATTTCTGCCATTTTTGTACTTTTCTGTGCGATTTTTCGTAAGGCATTCGCACGTTGTAATTTTTGTGCATCATCTAATGTCATCGGTAAATTTTTAGTCGTGCTATAAGATCGCTCAAGCAAATCCTTTGTTAAGATCTTTGCTATGTTATCTTTTGTTATAGTGCTGTCTGCAAATGCTGAAAATGATAGGAAAATAAAGGGAAAAATTACCCATCTATGCCACGAATAACTGCCCAAGCGCATAACATTCCCCACGAAAAAAATAAAATTTGCCACATAATTACCTCTTAAAATTAAAGGGGCAATAAAGCCCCTTTAATTCGTTATTAAGCACCACGAACCGCTTTAATAATCCATTGACCACCCTTCCAGGCAACCAATGCACCAATGATGATACCAATAACAGATAAAACCGCAGTGATTGCTCCACTGAAATCAATTTTTGAAGTCAAAGCTGTATAATCAACTGCTTGTTGTTCAGCCATTGCTAATGCAGGAACTAATGCGACTGCACCTAAAGCAACTTTAGTTGTTGCAGATTTTAAAAATTTAAACATAATAAAAACCTCAATTAACTAGGCTTTTTTGATTGTCTCTAAAATCAGTCCACCGAATTTAGCAATCAACCAAAATCCTAATGTTATTGAAAACGATGCAGCAAAAATTTCAGGGTAATACTGAAATTCTTGTGCACCACCTTTATTTGAAGTACCGTAAACTTGGGCAGACTCAACAAGTTTTTCTGCCTCTGTTTGCGGTATCTTCAAAACTATTTGATTACAACCATCACCACCAAAATTCATATACGGATGGCAAAATTTAGTTGTAATCTCGATTTCATTACTCATAAATGAAATACCAATAAATAAAAAATTGTTAGAGCAAGACTACAACCAATAAAACTTGCCCCTACCATTTCTATAAATTCACGCATTATTTCAATTCTTCTATGATTGAACTTTCATCAAAATTGTAAGTGATACCTTTACGGCCATTTTCCATAGCCCATTCACGAGGATAAACAAGCACCATTACTGTTTTATCCTTTAAGCGATTAATCGTATTTCTTAACGCATCATTCATAGAACGATCATCAATCTTAATTTCTTGAATTGACGTGTTATAGCCGCCATAACCATCAGGCTCTTGTAATTGAACCCCCATGTTATGACGATCTTTTACTTCTCCAGTCTCTCGATTAGTGAAAGATGAAGATTTATAACCTTTTAAGATACCTACAATATAAAATCCGGTACGCATAATTGATTTCTCCTAATTAATGATGAAAAGACTTATTTATTAAACAACAAAACGTAACTGAGGAGCGTTACTTGGAAATTGATAAAAATCAGGGGCTTTAAATGGCCGAACCATAATATTTTCACAGGCAATAACTCTAACTGCTTGGAATTTCTCAACATCGCAAGGATTGGCAATATCAATACCTATTTTTCTTAATCTTGCTCTATGAGTTTCATATTGACGAGATTTTAGGCCTAACTCTTTGCCACTAGCCCATAACATTGCGTAATATGCTGAAGTTGTTGCTTTTCTCAATGTATCAACAATCCCTTGAGAAACTAATTGTTCAGCAATGGTTTCTAAATCATATTGACTTACATTTAGTTTTTTATACATGTCAGTAAATTCCTTCTGTAAGTTTTCTAATACTGAAAAATCACTAATTCCCCAATAACATAAATTTTCACGCTGCAAATATCTTGATTTTAATTTTTGCTCAAAACGGACTACTCCATTTTCTCTGCAATACTCGTAAACACTTCTGTAATATCTAAACTCTTTTGATTCTTCACCAAATTTACGCTTAATCTTGTCATAAGAATGAACTCGCATTTCTTCGTGTTTTATATAACAGCTTGGATAAATTAAATTTGCATTTCCTTTTTCACTAAGCCAATCCGTGGTGCAACCATTTGTATGAAGTCTGCCAATAGAATTTCTATAACGCATCTGTGATAAGGCTTTTAGAAATGTACGCTCATTACCCTTACCAACAGCTTTATTGGTAGTAATATCTAAACGTTTAATGATTGCGCCATTAGAAAATTTTGAGACCTTAGAACCATCTTCGCCTTGGCGATAAAAAATTTCAGTGCAACGAGTAAAGATTGGTAATTTAAGAGAGGAAAGAATTGAATTAAAACAGGAAACGCAACTATCTACAGTATCAAAACCAAAAACATTTTCTACTCGACCCCATCTACTTGGATTTCCTGCCATACGAATAACAGAACCCGAGATTTTAATACTAACCTCATCACAATAGCTGCCTTTATGATGGTATTTACCTGTGACTCTACTTTTTTGAATTTCACCGCCTTCAGTAACAACCATTAAATATTGACCATAAATAGAGAGTAAAAGCTCTTCAGGGATTTCTACCCCAAAGTCCTGCTCTATCTCTAACCAGTCAATAAATAAGTTCACAAAGTAACCCTCAAAAAAGAAAAACTTTTTTTCTAAGAAATTAGATTTCACTAAATTATAATAATCTCATTTCTTAGATGTCAATAAAATAATTTCTTTTTTTCTAAGAAATGATATTATTTTTTTCATAAGTAGAAATAGGGAACACAAAATGCCGACAAAACACATTGATGATCTAACATGGAAAAAAGTCCAAGAAGAACATGTAAAAGCTGTTGTGCTTACCAAAATGAGTATAAAAGATACTGAAATTCTTAAGATTTTAATTAAGAAGGGATTAGATAACGTAACAGACGATGATTACATTAATTTTGCTAACAAAAAGGAAAGTAAATGAGATATTTCAGACTCTCTTACGATACTAGACAACTTAGTAAAAAAAACATTGAGTTAATCAATCAGACTGTAATTAAGAAACTAGGTGAAGAAGGTTTCTTCGTTCCTGAAGAATCTCAGATTACTCTTGATTTCCCCATTCCTGAAGCACTGCATCACGAACAAAATATTTTCTTTTCCATTCCTAACAATCTATGCAATGAAGAAAAAGAGCTGTTTTTTAGAAAAATGGCAAGAGAATACTTTGAATTAATAAGTTCTAATGTTGGCATCTCAGGTATGAGAACGTATGATTTATATCCTGATGAAGATAGTTATCAAAGACAATTAAAGTTAATTATAGACAATTATTTGATAGCTACGGCTGATTATGAGGATAAAGACTATATAAAATCAATTCTAGATAGTAATGAACTTCTAAAAAACTGGTTAGAAAATACAGGAAGATTACCAATTTAACCGCAGAATATTGCGGTAAAGTTCGGGTGTTACAGAACTCCCGAACTTTTTTTGAACAAAAATAACCATTGAAATATAAGGAAATTCATATGGATATTCTACAAAATACCAACAACATACTAAGCTTTATACTACAATCAATTTCTAGCAAATTTCCATTTTGGATATTACTCATAGGTTCAGTCTATGTCTTGTTAAAATCATATGATAAAAATTGGACAAGATTATCCTGGCTGACTGCTACCATTAGCTTTTATATAGGAGTGATAGTTCCTATTTTAAATTGGAAATCTGGAGCTTATCAATGTATTGCACAAGGAGAAAAGACAACCCGTGGCGGATTGGATTTTTGTCGTGAAGGAATGTATGCATGGTATGGAGAAAACCTATGGCAATGGATTTTTGGAATAGCGATATTTCTTATTTTTATAGGATATTTTTATATAGATAGAGATAAATATTAGCTATCTGAAAAATTTCTTCCCTGATTGATATCTATATTGTTTTATAAATTCTTCTAAATCAATAGGAACTGATGAATTTGTCAGTTCCTTTAAAAACTCCCCCAAGTGTTCCATTTTCTCAAATCTTGCTTGAGTCTGTTCTGCAGTTTCCAATCTATCAAAAACAAAACGAATTTCAACCGTATCATAGCTAAATCTTATATTATGCTCAGTTTGTTTAAGAAGTTTCACTGCCTCATAAAAATGTCTTGGCGTGATATGCTGAATGGTAATATTTGACATAAATTCAATAACTTAAAATTTCGCATAATGGCGGATTATGTGTAAATTTTTGTGCGGTGCTGCGCAATTATACCGCACTTCAAATTGTAACATAATCCGAAAATCATTATGCGAAATCAATTACAAGGTTAGTAAAAGCTACGTATCAATAAGATCACAGAGTTATACACAGGTCACGAATACTGCTTAGCCAATACAAAATATGGAAATTTCATGCACTGTAACATGTATTTTTTAAAAGTTATTGAACTATACAATAGAAATGTAAAGAAAATGCAAAGGCTTTTGAGCGTTTCACATTGGCATTTTGAGAGTGTTTTAAATAATTAATTTTTAACAGGGGCGGTTTTAATTTTGTGATTTTTTTAAGAATGGAACGCGCAATATATTCATTTTTTCAAATTGTATCGAGCTAGATTTCCGGCAAAATCCACGGGTTTTGCCTTCCATTTTCCGCAAGCGGAAAATAATTACATACTCCAGAAATAAAAATCCCGTCCTCGTTAAACTCCGGGCGGGATTTTTATTTCCTACGCTTAAATTTCTTTTACTTGTAAAAGAATGACAATGTCAGTTTTTGAATTTGATTTTGAACGGCCGCTTAAAATGCCTTTAGGTAAAAAACTAAACCCTGTTTCCCCTTCGGTTATCTTATTTTCAGCCAAACCACCTAGCACAACAATATCCCCACTTTTTAACGTTACATCTGTGACAATGTCGCGTTTTATTAAGGTCGGTGATTGATTAACACCCGTGTCAGTCTTCACAAAATTAGATAACTGTTGATTAATTTTCAAATCTATAGCGTTGTTTTTAATTGTAGGTTGAATGTCAAAAATCACACCGCTTGAACGATATTCAATTGATTGCACGGCTCTACCGTCTCTATCGTATGTCACAGCCCCCAATACCGGCACATCAGACCCAACTGAAAAATTACCTTTTGAACCCGATTTAACTCTAAGCGTTGGCGAACTTACAACATGAAAACGGCTATCTGTACGGAATAACTCAATCATAGCATCTAAATTTCCCGTATTTACCGTAATAAAGTTTTCATAATTTTGTTTAACGCCAATATTAATACCAAGCTTACCAGAAAGCAGTTTCGCCAATAAATTAATGCCACTTCCCTCTTTTTCTTCTGTCTGCACTTCAAAAACGTAGCCTGTTACAACAACCTCACGACTTGGTACATCTACACCCTTTAAAACAGATTTTACTCGTGCAATATCTTCTGTTTTGCCATAATAAACCAACTTATCACCGCTTGCCGATACGGCGCCTTCTTCATCTTTTAAAAACTGCGACAAGTATTCAGTATCACGATAAATAGGACTATAAACAAAGCTATTTTTCATCACTTTTTTCGGCTGCGGCTCAATATGCGCAAGATACACCACGCCTTTTTTCTCATATACTTTTACATTAATATTTTCAAAATAACGCGTTAAAAACTCATTAAAATCTTGTTCTTCCGTAGTATGAAAGCTTAATAAACGTTTATCTTCCGCAAGTTTTGGGTCTAACATATAAGGCTTATTTAACACTTCATCATAAATGACTGAAACCGCCTTAGGTAAAGGCACTGCCTCAAGCTTAAAATCAACATTCTTCGCCCAAGATTGCAACCCTAAACATAATAAAACTATAAATAAAAAAGCTCTCATTGCATTACCCCCGAATAATAATTTACGACTTCCCCATCAATCACACCCTCTAACATACGACCGCTATAGCTAAAACTTGAGCGAGGTTCAAATCGCAACCGCCCAACGCTGTCAGATAAAATGACAAATGATTCCCCGTTTTTTGATAACTCACCTGTAATACGCCATTTTTCCGAAATTCTTGGCGGAGTATAATTCGCTACTGGTTGAACAAAGCGTTTTTCAATAGGTGAATTTTCAGCCATTTCAGTACTTGAATCAGCTTTAACTGACGTTTTATCTTTATCTGTTTTTCCCATATTAAAAAAATGAATTAAAGCCATAAAACCCCGCTGAAATAAGTAAAATCATTAAAACAACCATGGCTTTAAACTGAAAAGATTTGAAGATATTTCCACGATCATCAACAGTATTTTCTTTCCCGTTTATACCATCATAACTTTGATAAAGTGGGAAAATCTCCTTGTTATATTTACGCTGAAGTTGTAAGGTTTTATTTGATTTTGTTGTCCTGGCACCCGTAAATACATCCACACGATAACGATTAGCCATGCCTAACGCACTTAATTTTGACATACGATAAGTTGTCTCAATCCTATCTTTAATAAAACGTGGCAATTGCGCTGCTGATTGATTTATTACAACTAAATCACAACATTCTCCTGTATCAGGATTCGTAAAATGACGATGTTCAGCCAAAAAAGAACGATGATTCTCATGAATTTTTTCACTTGGAAAAATTCGCCATACTTCATCAAGACAAATTAAATCACCCGCACGACAAATAGAGCTTTCAGCACCTTTATAAGGGAAAAAATCAGCTTGTTGGCACTGCTCGTCTGAAACTGAAATAAACTCCCCTAAATCCTCGGGGTTTGCGCCCTTTGATACACAATAATCAAATAATTTTGACTGTGTTACACCAACAATATTACTGACAATCCGACGCCCTTTCTTGAAATGTTCAAGAATAACCGAGCTAACTACTTCATAAGATTTACCACTGCCAGGAATACCTACATAAGCCAAAATAGCCATAACTTACCCTATTACTGGAATACGACGAATAATAAAACGTGCCAACATCGCAGAAATAAAAAGCGTAACACCAAACGGAACTTTTAATAACTCTAAGAAATACCACATATCAGATGGCAAATTATTAAACAGTGTTTGAAAATTCACTCTTAAATTTTCAGGTATAAAAAGCTCAATCACGACAGGAATAAATTCTGTCGTAATAAAAAACAATGCAAAAAACACAAAGAATTTTGCCACGATACCTTTAAAAACAAACCCTAAAAAACCGCTAAATAATCTTAAAATCAAACCACCCATAACTACCTCTAAGCACTCAATAATTTACGAATAGCAATAATCGACCAAATCAGTGTAAATAACGCACCCAAAATTGCTCTGTTTTGCTCTAAAATCGGACAATGGCTATCTATCGTATAGGTATGATTTAGCGCATTAAAAGACCAAGTTGGACATTGTGTTGCTTTTCCTTGAATAGTTAAATTTTGAAACTCAGGAAAAAACTTTTTAAACGGTTCTAAAATTTGCTGTGCTGTCGGAGGTTCTAAATTAGGATAATTAGGATCACCATAATTATCTTCATCATGTTTATTGGAGTAAGTATTATTACTACTGGCCCCAGGGTTACTTGGCCGTGATGGATTGATAGGTTTTGATGTCTTTTTATCATCAAACATATCAGGAGAATAATTAAAGCTTAATAAATCCTCTTTAGTTAAATATTCACGGCCCTTCAAAATATCTGATTGCATAGCATTAACAGGTGAGAATGCAAAATTAATTATTCTACGTTCATCACTATCAAACTCCTTACTTTGTAATGTAACTAACTCTTTTAATAATCGCTCTATATTACTTTCACCTACAACTAAAGGCTTATCAGATGGTAAATTTTTAATTAATGCCTCTGGTGTTCCTAATTCATATTTTTTAGTTACTTTTCTCTCCTGTTTCTCACCATTAAAAATAAAAGTTGATACGGCTTCTTCATGTTTATTTTCACCAAACTCATAATCAAAAGTAACTTGATAAATCCTATTTGTCTCCGATTGACTAACAAGATTCTTATTTTTAATTGTGGGATTACGCATTTCAATAAAACCAGAATCAGCATAGTTTTCAACAGCACATTCAATAACATCATCAATATTTTCATTACCGCATTCTGGATAAGCTAAACTTTTCCAAAAGATAAATACTTCAGTTTTTGTCTTATAAACAAAAATTGGTGCTGTTTTTGTTGGCTTATCTCCCTCTAAATAATATTTCTCTTTCATATTTGTAATAGGGTTAACAACCCATACAAAATAGCCATTCTCGTCTTTTTCCGCATCTGTAAACATCTCAAAGGCTTTATCTATTGCTCCATCAACTAAAAGCCCCGCACCAGCAGCAACCATAACTGCGCCCCAAGGGTTACGTTTGCCCAAAATTTCTGCCATTTTTGTACTTTTCTGTGCGATTTTTCGTAAGGCATTCGCACGTTGTAATTTTTGTGCATCATCTAATGTCATCGGTAAATTTTTAGTCGTGCTATAAGATCGCTCAAGCAAATCCTTTGTTAAGATCTTTGCTATGTTATCTTTTGTTATAGTGCTGTCTGCAAATGCTGAAAATGATAGGAAAATAAAGGGAAAAATTACCCATCTATGCCACGAATAACTGCCCAAGCGCATAACATTCCCCACGAAAAAAATAAAATTTGCCACATAATTACCTCTTAAAATTAAAGGGGCAATAAAGCCCCTTTAATTCGTTATTAAGCACCACGAACCGCTTTAATAATCCATTGACCACCCTTCCAGGCAACCAATGCACCAATGATGATACCAATAACAGATAAAACCGCAGTGATTGCTCCACTGAAATCAATTTTTGAAGTCAAAGCTGTATAATCAACTGCTTGTTGTTCAGCCATTGCTAATGCAGGAACTAATGCGACTGCACCTAAAGCAACTTTAGTTGTTGCAGATTTTAAAAATTTAAACATAATAAAAACCTCAATTAACTAGGCTTTTTTGATTGTCTCTAAAATCAGTCCACCGAATTTAGCAATCAACCAAAATCCTAATGTTATTGAAAACGATGCAGCAAAAATTTCAGGGTAATACTGAAATTCTTGTGCACCACCTTTATTTGAAGTACCGTAAACTTGGGCAGACTCAACAAGTTTTTCTGCCTCTGTTTGCGGTATCTTCAAAACTATTTGATTACAACCATCACCACCAAAATTCATATACGGATGGCAAAATTTAGTTGTAATCTCGATTTCATTACTCATAAATGAAATACCAATAAATAAAAAATTGTTAGAGCAAGACTACAACCAATAAAACTTGCCCCTACCATTTCTATAAATTCACGCATTATTTCAATTCTTCTATGATTGAACTTTCATCAAAATTGTAAGTGATACCTTTACGGCCATTTTCCATAGCCCATTCACGAGGATAAACAAGCACCATTACTGTTTTATCCTTTAAGCGATTAATCGTATTTCTTAACGCATCATTCATAGAACGATCATCAATCTTAATTTCTTGAATTGACGTGTTATAGCCGCCATAACCATCAGGCTCTTGTAATTGAACCCCCATGTTATGACGATCTTTTACTTCTCCAGTCTCTCGATTAGTGAAAGATGAAGATTTATAACCTTTTAAGATACCTACAATATAAAATCCGGTACGCATAATTGATTTCTCCTAATTAATGATGAAAAGACTTATTTATTAAACAACAAAACGTAACTGAGGAGCGTTACTTGGAAATTGATAAAAATCAGGGGCTTTAAATGGCCGAACCATAATATTTTCACAGGCAATAACTCTAACTGCTTGGAATTTCTCAACATCGCAAGGATTGGCAATATCAATACCTATTTTTCTTAATCTTGCTCTATGAGTTTCATATTGACGAGATTTTAGGCCTAACTCTTTGCCACTAGCCCATAACATTGCGTAATATGCTGAAGTTGTTGCTTTTCTCAATGTATCAACAATCCCTTGAGAAACTAATTGTTCAGCAATGGTTTCTAAATCATATTGACTTACATTTAGTTTTTTATACATGTCAGTAAATTCCTTCTGTAAGTTTTCTAATACTGAAAAATCACTAATTCCCCAATAACATAAATTTTCACGCTGCAAATATCTTGATTTTAATTTTTGCTCAAAACGGACTACTCCATTTTCTCTGCAATACTCGTAAACACTTCTGTAATATCTAAACTCTTTTGATTCTTCACCAAATTTACGCTTAATCTTGTCATAAGAATGAACTCGCATTTCTTCGTGTTTTATATAACAGCTTGGATAAATTAAATTTGCATTTCCTTTTTCACTAAGCCAATCCGTGGTGCAACCATTTGTATGAAGTCTGCCAATAGAATTTCTATAACGCATCTGTGATAAGGCTTTTAGAAATGTACGCTCATTACCCTTACCAACAGCTTTATTGGTAGTAATATCTAAACGTTTAATGATTGCGCCATTAGAAAATTTTGAGACCTTAGAACCATCTTCGCCTTGGCGATAAAAAATTTCAGTGCAACGAGTAAAGATTGGTAATTTAAGAGAGGAAAGAATTGAATTAAAACAGGAAACGCAACTATCTACAGTATCAAAACCAAAAACATTTTCTACTCGACCCCATCTACTTGGATTTCCTGCCATACGAATAACAGAACCCGAGATTTTAATACTAACCTCATCACAATAGCTGCCTTTATGATGGTATTTACCTGTGACTCTACTTTTTTGAATTTCACCGCCTTCAGTAACAACCATTAAATATTGACCATAAATAGAGAGTAAAAGCTCTTCAGGGATTTCTACCCCAAAGTCCTGCTCTATCTCTAACCAGTCAATAAATAAGTTCACAAAGTAACCCTCAAAAAAGAAAAACTTTTTTTCTAAGAAATTAGATTTCACTAAATTATAATAATCTCATTTCTTAGATGTCAATAAAATAATTTCTTTTTTTCTAAGAAATGATATTATTTTTTTCATAAGTAGAAATAGGGAACACAAAATGCCGACAAAACACATTGATGATCTAACATGGAAAAAAGTCCAAGAAGAACATGTAAAAGCTGTTGTGCTTACCAAAATGAGTATAAAAGATACTGAAATTCTTAAGATTTTAATTAAGAAGGGATTAGATAACGTAACAGACGATGATTACATTAATTTTGCTAACAAAAAGGAAAGTAAATGAGATATTTCAGACTCTCTTACGATACTAGACAACTTAGTAAAAAAAACATTGAGTTAATCAATCAGACTGTAATTAAGAAACTAGGTGAAGAAGGTTTCTTCGTTCCTGAAGAATCTCAGATTACTCTTGATTTCCCCATTCCTGAAGCACTGCATCACGAACAAAATATTTTCTTTTCCATTCCTAACAATCTATGCAATGAAGAAAAAGAGCTGTTTTTTAGAAAAATGGCAAGAGAATACTTTGAATTAATAAGTTCTAATGTTGGCATCTCAGGTATGAGAACGTATGATTTATATCCTGATGAAGATAGTTATCAAAGACAATTAAAGTTAATTATAGACAATTATTTGATAGCTACGGCTGATTATGAGGATAAAGACTATATAAAATCAATTCTAGATAGTAATGAACTTCTAAAAAACTGGTTAGAAAATACAGGAAGATTACCAATTTAACCGCAGAATATTGCGGTAAAGTTCGGGTGTTACAGAACTCCCGAACTTTTTTTGAACAAAAATAACCATTGAAATATAAGGAAATTCATATGGATATTCTACAAAATACCAACAACATACTAAGCTTTATACTACAATCAATTTCTAGCAAATTTCCATTTTGGATATTACTCATAGGTTCAGTCTATGTCTTGTTAAAATCATATGATAAAAATTGGACAAGATTATCCTGGCTGACTGCTACCATTAGCTTTTATATAGGAGTGATAGTTCCTATTTTAAATTGGAAATCTGGAGCTTATCAATGTATTGCACAAGGAGAAAAGACAACCCGTGGCGGATTGGATTTTTGTCGTGAAGGAATGTATGCATGGTATGGAGAAAACCTATGGCAATGGATTTTTGGAATAGCGATATTTCTTATTTTTATAGGATATTTTTATATAGATAGAGATAAATATTAGCTATCTGAAAAATTTCTTCCCTGATTGATATCTATATTGTTTTATAAATTCTTCTAAATCAATAGGAACTGATGAATTTGTCAGTTCCTTTAAAAACTCCCCCAAGTGTTCCATTTTCTCAAATCTTGCTTGAGTCTGTTCTGCAGTTTCCAATCTATCAAAAACAAAACGAATTTCAACCGTATCATAGCTAAATCTTATATTATGCTCAGTTTGTTTAAGAAGTTTCACTGCCTCATAAAAATGTCTTGGCGTGATATGCTGAATGGTAATATTTGACATAAATTCAATAACTTAAAATTTCGCATAATGGCGGATTATGTGTAAATTTTTGTGCGGTGCTGCGCAATTATACCGCACTTCAAATTGTAACATAATCCGAAAATCATTATGCGAAATTAATTACAAGGTTAGTGAAAGCTACGTATTAATAAAATCACAAAGTTATGCACAGGTCACGAATACTGCTCAAGCAATGTGGAATCTAGATTAGCAATACCTTGTAACAAGGTTAAATAATGATTTATACACTCTAAAATTGTTATGTAAGGAAAAAATAAAGAGATTTATAGGTGCCAAATAATGACAACGCTACGTGAATTCTGCGTTATTTTATGAGGTGAATATCATTAGATTTAAAAAAGAAAAACGTAAATCTCAGAGATTAAGATTTACGTTTTTAATGAATGGCATTTGTGTGACTATGTCACGATGTGCATAAGGTTAAGATAACAGTTTTGCTCCGTATTCATAAACCTGTTGTAGTAAATTCAGTTTGGTTGGATTATCCGAATATTCCTCCGCTAACCGTTGTAGACTTTCCTCAAATTTAACCGCACTTTGTTCTAATTTACGTTGGCGATATTTTTGCCATTTGATTTGCTCAGCACGATTTAGGGTTTTGTAGAAATGTCTTGCACGATAATGGAATAACAATTCAGGAATTCGTTTATCTTCAAATGCTAAACCATGCTCAGCTAATTTTTCAGCTGGTAAATCGCGTAAAATAGCCATATTGTTTTTATCGGCATTGCTAAAGAAACCGTTATAAAGTTCAGTTTCTACATTATCACTTGGCTCAAATTCGCGCTCTTCTGAGAAGATTTCAATAACTTTCTCGCGTATATCTAAGGATTGACGCAATTTTGCTAAATTATCTAAGCATTGTTGTCTGTCTATCCCTAAACGAGCCGAATTTTCAGGCAGTAACGTTTTTGCAGGCGCCAAAATTGGGCATTTATTAATATGAACAAATTTTAATGGAACTGATGAAACTCCTCTTTCTTCTAGCTCGCTTTTCTTGGTATATAAATCTTGTCGCAAATCAACCGTACTTTTACTGAGTAAATTATCAATATCACCAGATAAATCGCAGACGATTACGGCATTTTGATTAGTTGGATGCCATGCTAATGGCGCTACCCAAGCACAATTGCCGCGATAATTCCCTAGCATGCCCGAAACGTGCACTAATGGTGTCATTTCAGCGGTGTCGATCAGTTTCTCAATTTCCTTTTTACCTCTATGCTCAAAGAAGAATTGAAATAATTTAGGCTGCTTTTCTTTGATTAATTTAGCCATAGCGATGGTTGCATACACATCTGCCATTGCATCATGGGCATTTTCATGCTCAATGCCATTTGCTTTGGTTAGTTTTTCTAAGCGAAAGCTTGGCATGCCATCATCGTCATAGGCCCAATTAATTCCCTCAGGACGCAAAGCATAACAGGCGCGCACTAAATCCAGTAAATCCCAGCGAGAATTGCCATTTTTCCAGCTATATTCATAGGGATCAATGAAATTGCGGTAAAAGGTATAACGAGTCATTTCATCGTCATAACGAATGTTGTTGTACCCCATTACACAAGTATTAGGTTGTGAAAACTCAGCTAGAATTTTTGCGGCAAATTCCGGTTCAGGAATCCCCTTTTCATTACATTCTTGTGGCGTAATTCCTGTGACCATTACGGCTTCCGGTGCGGGTAAATAATCATTGGTTTGCTTGCAATACAACATAACAGGCTCGCCAATAATATTAAAATCTGCATCGGTACGAATACCAGCAAATTGAGCAGGACGATCACTTGCCGGATTGATACCAAAACTTTCGTAATCGTAGATAAAAAAACTAAAATTGTTTGCCATAATTAAGCCAAAATTTTATCTAAATAATATAAACAGAAAATTGCTGAAAGGCTGACAAGAACACCAAACCAGTTGATTTTGCTGATTTTTTCTTTGAAGAAAAATGCACCGGTGATGGTACCTAGACAAATAACACCAATATTCATTCCCGCAAAAACTAAGGTTGGGTTTTGTCCGAAGCTTTGGTGCGCTTTAATGTAAAACAGGATATTGAAGAAATTCAACACACCTAAAATGATTCCACCAATAAAGCTTGGTACAGTCCACTGAGTACGTTTTAGAAATAAATAAAGGAACATGACACAAGCTGCCAATGAGAAAGCGATGAATAATGTGGTTGGAAATGCTCCCCCAGTTTTGGCCACTTGTTTGAATAAAATATCAATGGTGCCATAACCAAACCAAACACCAATTAAGCCTAAAATACCTTTAAAAGTGACCGCACTTTGTTCATTTGATTTATTCAAAATACAGAATAAACCAATGAATGCTAAAATAATGCCAACGATTTTGGGCTGACTTAATGTTTCATGGAAGATAATAAAAGACGCAACAATCGGTAGAAATAGCGATAAGCGTTGTGCTGCATCTGAACGTACGATGCCAGCGAATTCAACCGCTTTAGACATGATAATAAATACGGTTGGTAATAAAATACCTAATGCCAGGAAAATAGGTGTGCTATCACTTTGTGCTAAATATTCGGTAAATTCTAGTCCTTTAAAATCAGGTTTGAGCAAGAAATAGCTTAATGAAATGGCGACAATATAGTTAAACGCAATGGCTTGTTCAATAATAATATTTTTCTTGCGAGCAACTTTGAGTAATACTGATACGGCAACACTACATAGAATGGCAAAAATAAGGTTGTGCATAATTCGTCCTAAATTCTCATAAAAATAACCATGAAAAAAGCGGCCAATTGCTTTGACCGCTTTAAAAAACTACTCTGTTGCGCCAAAGCCACGCAAACCAACCACATGAACTTGTTCTTGGTTGCCAGCAATTTTACGCACCAGTTTGTAGGTTGTTCCTTTCTCAGGACTAATATTCTCCGGTGCAGCGATAAGTAATTGCATGTCCAAACGTTCACAAAGTTCGAACAAGGTTGAAATTGATTTACCATCCAAACGCGCAGCCTCATCTAAGAATAGTAAGCGGCATGGTACGATGTCTTTGCCGCGAATACGGCGGCTTTCCTCTTCCCAGCTTTGTACAACCATTAATAGGATAGACATACCAGTACCGATCGCTTCACCTGTCGATAATGCGCCACTTTCAGCACGTAACCAGCCATCAGCACCACGGAATACTTCAACTTCTAATTCGAGGTAATTACGGTAATCTAATAATTCTTCACCGATAGTTTGTGCTGTGCGTTGACCCATATCAATATGCGGGTTAATGCGTTGATAAAGTTTCGCAATGGCTTCAGAGAAGGTAATACGATTATCACTAAATAAATCTTGATATTCTTCCTGTTTACCTGATAACGCATCAAGCAACATCGCATGTGTATCGCGAATATTGACTACTAAACGTACAGATTTCACTTGACCGAAGGCAATATTTTGTAGACCTTGGTTCAACATGCGAATACGATTTTGTTCACGTTGAATGGTTTTACGCATAATATTCGCCACACTTTCAGAACTGATCGCCAATTTTTTCTCACGGCCAGTCAATTCTTCTGTTAAGCGATTAAGCTCAATTTCCATTTGCTCAATTGCATCAATCGGATCATCCGTTTTAATAATATCCTGACGGATACGTTCACGAAGATGTTGATACACGGCAATAAAGAAGCGAACTTTATTTTCCGGTTTACGGCTGTCTTCAGAAATACGCAATGCATCGCGGAGATATTCATTATCAGCCACCGCAGTACGTAACGCACCTAAGGCTTTATCCGACATTGAACGTAATTCATCAGCAGATAAATAAGCTAACTCACGGCGATTGAGTCGTTTTTCCACATCAGAATTGCGAGATAAACGCAGAACCACACACCAGCTGACTTTCGCAGCTACAACCAATTCACGTTGGGTTTTATAATCACGTTCAGCTTTGCGAATACGTTTATTTAAGTTATCTGCTTCGCTTTCAATGAGCGTTAGTTGTTTTTCGACATAAGAACGACGTTGACGGCTGGTTGAAAGTTGTTGATACAACTCATCACGGCGATTTCTTGCACGTTCCTCTGCCCCTTCATCAGCACGCACACCTAATTCACTAATCTCAGCAATTAATTCTTTCAACAATTGATTTTTACTGTCGTAAGAACTTTGCAATTGAATAAATACTTGGTTGTATTGTGCAAATTGACTTTGTTTTTGACGTAATTGTTCACGTTGAGCATCACGTTGTGTCTGCAATTGCTCCAAACGTTGACGAAGTTGCTCATTAAGCTCTGATGTTTCTGCTTGCCCCGCATCTTCATAGCTGAAGTGATTTTTACGTTGTACTACATCCGCTAAAGCAAATACACGTTGCTGTACTTGTTTTTGACGTTCAACCGCTTGGGTTAAATCAGCTTTTAAGCGTTCATAGTTTTCAGGATCACTTTGTAAGGTATTGGCTATCGGCTCTAATTGTGACAATGCAACGCCATGTTGACGAATGAAGCTTTCATCTTGCTCAGAAATGTCTAATTGTTCACGGCATTCTTCAATGCGATCAAGTAATTCTTCATCAGCAAGCAAGTTAAGCTGCGGCATTAACTTATTCAACAATTGCATTTTTTCTTTGGCATTATCCAATCTAATGCGAATTTGTTGTTCAGTATTTGAGAATTGATTGAGCTCGCGATCAATTTCATTGCGTTCTTGATTGATTTCCGCCATCACCTCTTCTGGGTTTGGTTGGAACGCAAGCGCTAGATGTAAGCCAACAAATTGACTAAAGTGTTCGTGTAAACGTTGACATTTTTGTACATCAAAGGCGATTTGTGCGTATTCTTCCGCAATTTCATCACGTTTAGCTTGTAATTCTTCTAAATGTTTTTCACGTGCAGCACGACCGAATAATGGAATTTGCGGGAATTTTGAATAACGCAATTCACGATCAGACACTTGCACCACAACGCCCATTTCAAGCTCTTGAGCTGAAAGTACGCTGTCATCAAAGGCATTTGGGTCACCTTCGATTAAATATAAATCGTCTGGACAGTCTTCTAAATTAGCTAATTGTTCGCGTACCGTGTTGAGATCACGCACAACAATAGCATGACGAGCAGGACCATAAAGTGCCGAGAAGTAAGGTGCATCTTCAATTGGTACATCATCATATAATTCAGAAAGCAATATCCCACCAAAACGTTCTGCAAGCACGTTCAGACGGGCATCTTCAGAACCATCTGGTTGGCTTAAACGAGAAATTTGCTCATCTAATTGTTGACGTTGTTTCTCTAAATTGTCACGTTGAATAGTCAGTTCACGTTCCTTCACCAATTGTGATTGCATAAAATGCATTACATCTTGGCTATGCTCGAAGGTTTCACCACTTTGCTCTTGTAAACGTTCTAAAGCGGCTTGAGCAGTTAACCAAGCCGGTGCTTTACGAGCATTTTCTTCGTAAAGTGCGGTCAAACTTTCACGTTTTTGACGCAAGGTTGAACGGTTTTCTACTTGCTCAGCAAGTTCTTCATTCAAACTTTCAATGAGTTCTTCTTGTTCAGCGTGGTATACTTCAAGTTCATCTGCAGTTTCTAAAGATAAATCAGCACGTTGATTAAAATCAGCCAATAATTTAACCGCACTTTGTTGTTGAGCATAGCGCTGCTCTAACTCATGTAATTTTGCGCGTAATTGTGGGGTTTGTTGTGCTTGAATTTTTTGTGTTGGATATTCACGCAATAATTCTTTAGCGCTTTCCCAAGCACTTGAACGTGGCATATCACCAGCAATTTTGCACACTAACTGATAGGCTTTATCAAATTGTGATTTAGCCGCTTCAGAAATAGACATTTTATGTTCTAACTCAAGTACTTGCTCGGTAAGACTTTCTGCATGGGCAGCAAACTCTGCTTGGTAATCTTCCGCATTTTTTACGCTCAAATCCGCTAAACCACATAAGGTTTTCGCTTTTTCAAGTGCGGCAATTGCTTGTTGATATTGCAATGCACGGGTTTGTTGTGCATCTAATGCTTGTTGGTAGTCCGCAAGTTGCGCACGTACTTGGTCAATTTCAAGTTCCGTTTGCTCAAATTGTGCTTGGCTTTCTTCAAGCTGTTCGGTTGCGGTTTCCACAACCATTTTTTGTTCTTCTAATTTTTCTGTAAGCTCAGCTACGTCTTCTTGATAGCGCGATACTTTTTCTTGATGACGTAATGCATTTAATACCAAGTTTAAGTGGTCAGCCGCACTTTGGTGATCTACTTCTAAAGTACGCTCATTCTCTGCCAATTCTGCAGCTTCACGGCTTAAGTCAATTAAGCAGTGTTGTGATAACGCTTGCTCAGCTTTTGCTTTATACCAATCACGGCGGAAACCTAAAGCCGCTTCAATATTGCCACGACGTTCATTGGCATTACGCATATAATCTGATGCCACATAATTAGTGGTTTCGATGATTAAATGTTTGAATAAATCACGGTCAGATTGGGTGACTTTAATTGCTTCAAGGGTCATGCGGTTTTCACGTAACGCACTTTCCATATCTTGGAAGGCTTTGCGCACACCAAGGTTTTCCGGCAATAAGTAATCACGTAAAGAACGGGTAATAGCGCTGGAAATACCACCGTATAAAGACGCTTCAATTAATTTATAGAATTTGCTACGGTCTGAGGCACTGCGTAAGCGTTTTGGAATAATGCCCAAATCAAACATCATACCGTGATAATCGGTGATGGAATGATATTGCTTAAATTGCGCACCAAGGTTTTCAATTTTATCTTTTAATTCATTTAAATTGAGTACGCGCGCTTGACGTTCACCAACTGTTTCGGTGAAAAGTGCGGTCGGATTTAAGGACAATTCTACACCTTGAATCGAGAATGTTTTTAAATCCACTTTCTTATCACGACCAGCAATTTGTTGTAGACGCACACCCACGAGAATTCGTTGGTGACGAGAATTGATGGTATCTAATACTGCATAACACACACCTGGACGTAATTTACCGTGTAAACCTTTATCACGAGAGCCGCCTGTCGAGCCGGCTTCTGTAGTATTTCGGAAATGCAATAAGGTTAAGTCTGGAATTAATGCTGTGACAAAACCCGCCATGGTTGTTGATTTACCGGCACCGTTACCACCGGAAAGTGTGGTCACCAATTCATCTAAATCAAAGGTACGAGCAAAGAAACCATTCCAGTTAATTAAGGTGAGTGAACGGAATTTACCTCGTTCTACCCCATTATGTTGGTTTAATACAGGAGCAATAAATTCTTCTTCAACCTGTTCGGTTGATTGCTCAGGTTCGTCTTGATAGATTTCGTTTTCAAGTTCTAATACATCAGACATTATTCTTGTTCTCCTGCATCATCAAATTCTTCATCAATTTCGACCGCACTTTCTTCATCATCGAGATCATCAGCATGACTTGCTGCTTTTGCTTGTTTTTCCAATTCGAGAGATTGTGGTGTTGCCGCTTCCCCATCACGAATTAAGCGAGCTTGCGCTTCTAACGGATCATCACCTGAACGCACTTCAGCACCGAAACGGAAGACTGATTCTGAAATAGTAAATTTACCGCTGTGTTGTTCACCCACGGTATGAATCATGCCTAAACGGCGTAAACGACCGATCGCCGCACGAACTTTATCAGCTAATTTTTGTTTATCCAAATCCGAGCCACTGGAACGTTGATTGACGGCTTTCAACAACTTGCCTTCATCTGCTAAGTTGAGTAATTCGTCATAGACTTCTTGTGTGCTGAAGATCCCCTGCTGTGCCAATCGTTCTGGGCTTAAATATAAATAGCAAAGCACTTTTCCTACTAACATTTCTAATTCAGAAAGCACTGAACGAGCGATTAACGTCGTCGCTTTCGGACGTAAATAGAAAAAACCTTCTGGAGCACGAATCAATTCCACATTGTAACGACGATAAAAACCATCCAACTCATTTTGGAAATCCATTAAAAAAGCATGGTTATCTAATTGATCTGTGCTGATATGGCGACCTGAACGCAATAAGCTGTCCACTGTCGGGAAAATAGGATTTGCAATGGCATTTGCCAATTTCGGGGAAATTACATCTTGAATATCTGTCATGGTTAATTTCTCATTTTATGAATTAGTTTTTAGGTAAGCCACGAAATTAATATTTATCAATCACATGCGCTTGTACTTCTGCACCGTAATCGTTAATTTCCTGCCATTGAGGATAAATACCGGCTAAATCATCATTTGCCATACCTAAACGCACAGCTTGATCCACAATAATACGTGCTACATCAAAATGACGTGAAAGCGGATAAGCTTCTAATTGTTCTTTTAAGACCAAACTTAAATCAATCGGACGATTATTTTCACGGTATTGAATGAGTAAGCCTTGCATATGTTCGACGATTTGATCATGTAAATCCGCTAAAGATTCATATTGCAATTCTTCAGGTAATTCACCCAATGCATCATCTTCACGTAATACCATTTCTTCATCACGCAGATCAACCAAACGTTCCGCCTGAGCAGTCCACAAGAACCAAGGATGATCGAAATAACTGTGGATAGAGTTACGTAGACGTTGTGAGAATACGCGGTTTTTATCCATATCAATGGCGGTACGGATAAATTTATGCACGTGACGGTCAT
>CAUUXN010000011.1:0-25144 GCA_963548985.1 uncultured Haemophilus sp.
CGACAGTCTGGCGCAGGATATTTTGGAAGAATTCCGCGCGTGGTGGGCAGACAGGCTGGTGTTGTCGCTGATTAACCGCGGGCAAATCAAACCGCAGGATTTTGTTATCGAGGTAAGCGGCGCGGTAAGCCTGAAAGCCGATGCGCGTAAGCTCTTGTTCCAAGCCTTGCAGGCAAAAAAGCAGGAGAAAATCGTTCATCCATTTTTGGGTGAAGAGGTGGAAATCGGGCTGCTGCCGTATATTCAGGCAATGCTGTTGGCGCGCCATTTACGTGGAGATTTGGCGGAATACCCGCCGTTTTTGATGAGATAAACTATGTTAATGCTGATTACTTATGATATTTCTTTTGACGATCCAAACGGGCAAGCGCGATTGCGCCGTATCGCAAAACATTGCTTAGATTACGGCGTGCGGGCGCAATATTCAGTATTTGAATGTGATGTCACGCCTGACCAGTGGGTTATGTTGAAAAACAAACTGTTGGAAACCTACGATCCCACATGTGACAGTCTGCGTTTTTATCATTTAGGCAGTAAATGGCGTAATAAAGTGGAACATCATGGGACAAAACCAGCAATAGATGTATTTAAAGACGTACTTGTCATTTAGTTCGCTAACCTATTGTTCTCATTAAAATCCTGATAGGATAGCGATCTTCGTTTTCTTTAACAATTTGGATGACTTAATCTATTTGTATAACGGCAATACGGCCGTTATACTGACTAAACTCCTTGTCATAAAATCAGTTAGCGAAATACGGTATTTAATTTGCTGATTTTTCTTGCTTTTTTATGTAGGGAGCAGCCACCTTCGGGTGGCTGTGTGTTGAAACTTTGGACAACAAACAGGTGAAATCATCAGCGTTGCAGCCACCTTCGGGTGGCTGTGTGTTGAAACACGGTGCCGTTTTTCAGCGTTCTGCCTTTCGTCAGCAGCCACCTTCGGGTGGCTGTGTGTTGAAACCATCAAAGGTCTGGGTAAACTGCAGATTACCAATGCAGCCACCTTCGGGTGGCTGTGTGTTGAAACATCAAAGAACTGCCAACGGACGACAAAAAACCGTTGCAGCCACCTTCGGGTGGCTGTGTGTTGAAACAAGCCATCTTCGCCTGTTTTCATTCCATTTAATGCAGCCACCTTCGGGTGGCTGTGTGTTGAAACTCTAGCTTTGGCGTGATTGCAGATATTTATCTCTGGCAGCCACCTTCGGGTGGCTGTGTGTTGAAACTTTCAGATAAGCATAAATTCGCTCTAATTCAATTGCAGCCACCTTCGGGTGGCTGTGTGTTGAAACGCTTGAGCATTGATATAGCTAAAGTAACTATTACCGCAGCCACCTTCGGGTGGCTGTGTGTTGAAACCAAACTGGCATTGCTCTAAAAATCGAGCAAATATCAGCAGCCACCTTCGGGTGGCTGTGTGTTGAAACTATATCTCAACAGAAAGTCAAGATTGCCTACAATATGCAGCCACCTTCGGGTGGCTGTGTGTTGAAACGTTAATTATCTCTCAAGGCGTTGAAACGATGGATAGCAGCCACCTTCGGGTGGCTGTGTGTTGAAACATGTTTACCTGAAAGAAAACGGTCAAATCGTAATGCAGCCACCTTCGGGTGGCTGTGTGTTGAAACAAGGGGGCAAGCTCATCGTACAGGCTTATGGTTATGCAGCCACCTTCGGGTGGCTGTGTGTTGAAACACGATACTAGACGAGAGGCATTAACGAGACTGGCTGCAGCCACCTTCGGGTGGCTGTGTGTTGAAACTATTAAATCGCAGACAACTTTAGCAGGTAAACAGAAGCAGCCACCTTCGGGTGGCTGTGTGTTGAAACCTTTGTGTATATAGATAATCAAACATCACTGTAAAAAGCAGCCACCTTCGGGTGGCTGTGTGTTGAAACCAGAAGTTAGGCGGTTATGCTTAACAGTGGTTTAGCAGCCACCTTCGGGTGGCTGTGTGTTGAAACTTTGCGTAAGGATTAAGACAATGAAAAAACTACTTGCAGCCACCTTCGGGTGGCTGTGTGTTGAAACTGCGCACAGTTATCACACGTTTAAACAATTCGGCTTTTGCAGCCACCTTCGGGTGGCTGTGTGTTGAAACACTTACACTTAACCAATACCGATCCGAAAAACCGCAGCCACCTTCGGGTGGCTGTGTGTTGAAACTTGGCATCGTCTAATTCCTTTTGTTTTTGTTCTGTGCAGCCACCTTCGGGTGGCTGTGTGTTGAAACCTTGCCAAATAACCGCTAACTGTTTATGACCGTGTGCAGCCACCTTCGGGTGGCTGTGTGTTGAAACAAAACTTAATAAATTTGAATAGTATAATATTTACCTTCCTACTCTATCTCTCAACCCAATTCATACCCAACAACATTTCTCCCTTGTATTTCCCCCTTATTCGCTCTAGACTATGCCCCATTTTTAGCTTTCATTATTTACAATTATGCGTGTTTCTGACTTTCATTTTGACTTACCAGATGAGCTGATTGCTCGTTATCCTAAAGAAGATCGCTCTTCTTGCCGTTTGCTACAACTCAATGGCGAAAACGGGGAAATTTCTCACCGCACTTTTACTGATGTATTGGATTTAATCGACGAAGGTGATTTATTGATTTTTAACAATACGCGTGTGATCCCTGCTCGTATGTTTGGTCGAAAAGCCAGTGGCGGGAAAATTGAAGTGTTGGTGGAGCGTGTTTTAAGTGAACATCATTTCTTAGCGCATATTCGTTCGTCAAAAGCCCCGAAAGAAGGTGCAGAATTATTTTTAGGCGAAGATAAGCTGGGTGAGAATAATGGCGTAAAAGCGATTATGATCGGTCGTCAAGATGCCCTTTTTGAAGTGGAATTAGCGGATAAAAGTCGCAATGTACTTGATGTGTTACAAGAAATCGGTCATATGCCTTTGCCGCCTTATATTGATCGCCCTGATGAAGAAGCGGATCAAGAATGCTATCAAACCGTGTATAACAAAGTGCCTGGTGCAGTGGCTGCGCCAACAGCTGGCTTGCATTTTGATGATAAGCTTTTACAAAAATTACACGAAAAAGGTGTTAATTTTGAATTTGTGACTTTGCATGTGGGCGCAGGTACATTCCAACCTGTACGTGTTGAAAATATTGAAGATCACATTATGCATGCAGAATATGTTGAGCTTTCTCAAGAAGTCTGCAATGCCATTATTGAAACGAAAAAAGCGGGCAAACGTGTCATTGCGGTAGGTACAACATCAGTGCGTTCTGTCGAAACCGCTGCTCTATCGGCAGAAGAAAATGGCAATCCAGATTTGATTGAACCTTATTTTTCAGATACATCCATTTTTATTTACCCAGGTAAATCATTCCGTGTGGTGGATGCGTTGATTACCAACTTCCACTTGCCAGAAAGCACATTGATTATGTTGGTGTCTGCCTTTGCAGGCTTTAGCCACACCATGAACGCCTATAAAAGTGCGGTCGAAAATCGCTATCGTTTTTTCAGTTATGGCGATGCGATGTTCATTACCAAAAATCCCAATGTGAAAGGCTTAGAATAAGTGGTTTGACTTATTTTCAACCAACTCATAAAATACCTATCAAGAAGCCTGTACTAACAGGCTTTTTTATTGAACAACAACCTACGAACTGTTTATTCGTTGAGGAAAAAAATGAAATATGAATTAGATAAAACCAGCGGTAGCGCACGTCGTGGTCGCTTGGTATTTGAACGTCCACAAGGCACATTCAGCGTAGAAACCCCTGCATTTATGCCAGTGGGGACTTATGGCACGGTAAAAGGCATGACACCGGAAGAAGTGCGTGCGACAGGTGCAGAAATTTTATTGGGTAACACGTTCCATCTATGGCTTCGTCCTGGACAGGAAGTGATGCGTAAACACGGTGATTTACATGACTTTATGCAATGGCATCGTCCGATTTTGACTGACAGTGGCGGTTTCCAAGTATTTAGTTTAGGTAAATTACGTAAAATCACCGAAGAAGGCGTGAAATTCCAAAACCCAATTAATGGTGAGCGTATTTTCCTTTCGCCTGAAAAATCCATGGAAATTCAATATGATTTGGGTTCTGACATTGTGATGATTTTCGATGAATGTACGCCTTATCCAGCGACTTTCGATTATGCGAAAAAATCCATGGAAATGTCTCTTCGTTGGGCAAAACGTAGCCGTGATCGCTTTGATGAATTAGGCAATAAAAATGCCCTATTCGGTATTATCCAAGGTGGCGTGTTTGAAGAATTACGCAAAGTATCATTAGAAGGCTTAGTGAATATTGGCTTTGACGGTTATGCGGTGGGCGGCTTAGCGGTAGGCGAACCAAAAGAAGACATGCACCGCATTTTAGAATATATCTGCCCACAAATCCCGGCTGACAAACCTCGTTATTTAATGGGCGTAGGTAAACCGGAGGACCTAGTAGAAGGCGTACGTCGTGGTATTGATATGTTTGACTGCGTAATGCCAACCCGTAATGCACGTAATGGTCATTTATTCGTGACTGACGGTATTGTTAAAATTCGTAATGCAAAATATCGCGATGATACGAGCCCATTAGATCCTGAATGTGATTGCTACACCTGTAAAAACTATACCAAGGCCTATTTATATCATTTAGATAAGTGCGGTGAAATTTTAGGTGCACGCTTAAATACCATTCACAATTTACGCTATTATCAACGTTTAATGGCGGAAATTCGTCAAGCTATCGAAGAAGATCGTTTTGATGATTTTGTGGTGGAATTCTATGCTCGCATGGGCAAACCTGTTCCACCATTACAATTAGCGGATAATTCATAATTGATGAAAGTGCGGTAGAAAAATCCAATGTTTTTTTGACCGCACTTTTTAACAAAGGAAACCTTATGCAAATCCTCGAACCTCAACAATTTGCCACTTGGAATGAGCCGATTGATATGCTTTATGCTTGTCATAGCAAAGTGAAACGCTTTTGCAAGCAGCTCACCATTCTTCCTGGTTATTTAGAAAAAAATGGCGTGAATCAAGCCGTATTAAATGATGTGAAAACCATTTTGCAGTATTTTAATCACGCGGCACCACTTCATCATGATGATGAAGAAAAAGACTTTTTCCCCGCTTTAATTGAAAAAGCACCGCAAGCGAAAGAGTCGGTGGATGAATTAGAGCGCCAACATGTTACTTTGCATGAAAATTGGGCAAAGCTTTCCGAGCAGCTAGAAGAATTGATTGCAGAGAAACGCACTGATGTAGATGAAAGGCTGATTACGCTGTTTGTGGCGAGCTACGATAGACACATTGCCCTTGAAGAGCCGCTATTTGAGCTTGGTAAGCAATATTTATCCGCAGAACAACTCACGGCTATGGGCAAAATTATGTTTGCTCGTCGCCAAGCTTAAATAATGAAATATGAATTAAATTTGACCGCACTTTCCTGCCCGATTCCGCTTTTAACCGCGAAGAAGGCTTTGGCAAATTTAGCACCAAATGATGAATTAATTTTGCAATTAAATCGTCAAAGTGCGGTCGAAAATTTTGTTGTTTTTTGTGAAGAAAATCAATGTGAATTGGTGGAACAACATTGGCTTTCCGAGCAAATTTTCGAAGTTTGCTTGAAAAAAATCAATTAATCCAAAAATTCTAGGTGTTATTGCCTTCATCGGCTTTTACTGAATGCCGTTTTATGGTATTTTACGCACACTTTTAACTTTTCATTTTATAAGGAAAACACAATGGAAGCACAAAGCCCAATGTCCACGTTATTTATTTTCGTGATCTTCGGTTTAATTTTTTATTTTATGATTTACCGCCCACAAGCGAAACGTAACAAAGAACACAAAAAATTAATGTCTGAATTAGCGAAAGGCACTGAAGTATTAACCGCTGGTGGTTTGATTGGTAAAATCACCAAAGTAACTGAAGGTGCTGAAATTGTTATCGCTTTAAACGATACTACTGAGATCACGATTAACCGTAACTACATCGTTTCAGTATTACCGAAAGGTTCTGTAAAATCTCTCTAATTTAAATTCCTAAAGGGAAAACTATGTTAAATCGTTACCCATTATGGAAGAATCTAATGGTGATCCTTGTGGTCGCCATTGGTGCTTTATACTCTCTTCCAAATATCTATGGTGAAGATCCAGCGGTGCAAATTTCCGGTACTCGCGGACAACAAGCAGACACCACCGCATTAACTGAAGTACAAAATGTACTGAAAGAAAATAACCTTCCAACCAAATCTATCGTTCTTGAAAATGGCTCTATTCTAGCCCGTTTCACCAACACAGATGACCAACTTCTTGCCAAAGATAAAATTGCAGAAAAACTTGGCACTAACTACACCACCGCATTAAACCTTGCACCGGCAACACCGGCTTGGTTAAGTAGCATTGGTGCAAATCCAATGAAATGGGGTTTAGACTTACGTGGTGGGGTACGTTTCTTGATGGAAGTGGACATGAATTCTGCTTTGGCTAAACGTCAAGAACAGTTACAAGACACATTACGTAGCGAATTACGTAAAGAAAAAATTCAATTTACCGCAATTAAAAATGGTGACAAATTTGGTACCACAGTCACATTAGAAAATGCTGACCAAATGTCAAAAGCGGCGCGTATTATTCGTCAATTACACCCAACATTAGATGTATCTGACATTGGTGATAACACCTTAAATCTTGCGCTTTCTGAAGCATCATTAACTGAATCACGCAACTTAGCGATCGAGCAAAACTTAACGATTTTGCGTAAACGTGTTGCTGAGTTAGGCGTAGCTGAAGCGGTTATCCAACGTCAAGGTGCAGAACGTATCGTAATCGAATTACCGGGTGTTCAAGATACTGCGCGTGCAAAAGAAATCTTAGGTGCAACGGCAACACTTGAATTCCGTATTGTGAATTCATTAGTGAACCCTGAATCAGCAGCGCGTGGTATGTTACCTTCTGACACAGAAATCAAATATGACCGTCAAGGTAGACCTGTTGCACTTTACAAACGTGCAGTATTAGGTGGTGAGCACATCATCAACTCAAGTTCTGGTTTAGACCAAAACACCAGTACGCCACAAGTAAGTGTAACCTTGGACAGTGAAGGCGGCGAAATCATGTCGCAAACTACCAAGAAATACTACAAAAAACCAATGGCAACCTTGTATGTAGAATACAAAGACAACGGTAAAAAAGACGAAAATGGCAAAACCATTTTAGAGAAAAGTGAAGAAGTGATTAACGTTGCTACCATTCAAGGTCGCTTCAGTTCTAACTTCCAAATTACGGGTGTAAGCAGTTCTGCAGAAGCACAAAACCTTTCTATGTTATTAAAATCAGGTGCATTAATCGCGCCAGTGCAAATTGTTGAAGAACGTACAATCGGTCCTTCTCTTGGTGCACAAAACGTAGAACAAGGTATTGATGCAAGCTTCTGGGGCTTAATTGCGGTAATTGTCTTCATGCTGGTTTACTATAAAGTCTTCGGTATTATCGCAAGCTTTGCCTTGGTGATTAATATCGTTTTATTAGTCGGTTTGATGTCTATCCTACCTGGTGCAACACTCACCATGCCGGGGATTGCGGGTATCGTATTAACCCTGGGGATGTCGGTGGATGCCAACGTACTTATTTTTGAGCGAATCAAAGAAGAAATTCGTAATGGTCGTCCAATCCAGCAAGCCATTAACGAAGGTTATAACGGTGCATTCACCTCCATCTTCGATGCAAACTTAACCACAATTTTAACGGCAATCATTCTTTATGCTGTGGGTACCGGCCCTATTCAAGGCTTTGCAGTAACCCTTGCATTAGGTGTGGCAATTTCAATGTTTACAGCGATTACTGGAACACGTGCTATCGTGAACTTCCTATACGGCGGTAAACGTCTTGAAAAATTATCAATTTAGGTAGGATAAGATGAGATTATTTGCAAAAGATAAAAACGGACATTTTATCCGTGAAGTGAATGGGATTAAATTGCCATTCCCTCTCACTGAATTTATGAAAGTGAGATTTGTGGGATATGCATTTTCTGCGATTTTGATGGCGATTTCCCTCTTCTTCATTGTGACAAAAGGCTTCAACTGGGGCTTGGATTTTACCGGTGGTGTGGTATTTGATACTCATTTCTCACAACCGGCTGATTTAGAGAAAATCCGTGGCACATTAAATCAAAATGGTATTGCAAGCCCGATTGTACAAACAACCGGTTCTGTACAAGACGTGATGATTCGTTTGCCAGCTGACAATAACGATTCTGCTATTGGTGATCACGTTAAAAGCATGCTCCAAACGATTGATCCGAATATTCATATTAACAGTATCGAATTCGTCGGTCCAAACGTCGGTGAAGAACTGGCTCAAGGTGCGGTTTATGCTACCCTTGCTACCTTGGCAATGATGTTAATTTATGTTGGCTCACGTTTTGAATGGCGTTTAGGTTTTGGCGGTATTGCCTCACTTGCGCATGACGTGATGATTACACTCGGCGTTTTCTCTGCATTACAAGTCGAAATGGATTTAACCTTTGTGGCGGCGATTCTTTCCGTTGTAGGTTATTCTATCAATGATAGTATTGTGGTATTCGACCGTGTGCGTGAAAACTTCCGCAAAATTCGCCGTGTAGAAACCATTGATATTATTGATATTTCCCTAACGCAAACCTTATCAAGAACCATCATGACATCTCTCACAACGCTTCTTGTTGTGATTGCCTTGTTCTTCTTTGGTGGTCCATCAATTCATAACTTCTCATTAGCGTTATTAATTGGTATCGGTTTTGGTACTTACTCATCAATCTTTATCGCGATTGCGATTGCTTATGATATCGGCCTACGCCGCGAACATATGATTCCACCAAAAGTGGATAAAGAAGTCGATGATTTACCTTAACCTATGAACACAAGATAAAAAGAAAGCCACCATAGCGGTGGCTTTTTTATTGCTAAAATAATGTCATTTTATGACCGCACTTTATTCGTTTACATCACCTAATAAAGCCGCATATTTCTTCGTTGATTCGGAACTTTCCAGGGTAATTTTAAACGCCATTGTCAGCGGTACAGAAAGCAACATACCTACATTACCAAGTAACCATCCCCAGAAAAGTAATGAAAAGAATACGACCAAGGTGGAAAGGCCTAAGGTTTTACCCATCATCTTCGGTTCAATAATATTACCGATCACAATATTTAATACAATAATACCGACAGTTACGCCCATGCCTACACCAAATCCATTTAGTAATAACGCTTGAACAATAATCGGTACTGCTGCAATAATCGAACCAATATTCGGAATGTAATTTAATAAGAAGCTTAAGGTTGCCCATAAAATCGCATATTGCACACCCGCTACGTCCAACAAAATCCACGTCGAGACGCCGGTAAGTAAACTAATCACCGTTTTCACACCAAGATAACTAATTACACCGTCTAAAATACGATCAATATGATGCTCTTCCGCGACAACATCATGTTCATTGTCACTTAACACCAAAGCAAGTTTATGCTTCATGGTTGGTGCTTCAAGCAGCATAAAAATCACCGCTAAGATCAACACAAAAGCATTCGTCACCACGCCAGAAAAGTTTAATAATAAATGGCTCACAAAGTTCATGATCACACTTGGATCAAAATGCTCCATAATGGCTTCGCGAGAAATCACAATCGGCAATTTTAGTTTTTGAGCTAACGCCATGACGTCATTTATACGCTCCGAAAGCAGCACTTTATATTGAGGAATTGAGCGAGTGAATTCCTGCACACTGCTGTTAATTAATCCCGCCAGGAAAAAGAATACGATTAAAATTAAGATAAACAACAAGGCAATCGCAATACCATGTGGCACTTTGCGTTGTGTCATCGCTTTAATTACCGGCGAACAAATAATGGCGATAAATAATGCCAATAAAAAAGGCACGACAATCTCCGCCGCCAGTTTAATTCCCGCAAACACAATCACTAACGCCGCCATTGCGACTAAAGTGCGGTTAAAATTTAAGTTTTTTTCCACTAAATGGCTTCCTCATTTTCTTCGCCTGTACGAACACGGATCACGCGTTCTACATCATAAACAAAGATCTTCCCATCACCGATCTTGCCTGTTTGGCAAGTTTCAACAATGGTTTCAAGACATTGTTCAAGTAAATCATCTGGCACGACAATTTCCATTTTTACTTTAGGCAGAAAATCCACCATATATTCTGCTCCACGATAAAGCTCTGTATGCCCTTTTTGACGACCAAAACCACGAACTTCAGTCACGGTCATTCCGCTAATGCCAATATCAGATAGATTTTCACGCACATCATCTAATTTAAATGGCTTAATAATGGCTTCAATTTTTTTCATCTTATTTCTCCAAATTTTTACGACGAGCCGATTTCGGGCGGAAGCTCGCAATCACTTCTGGTTTTGTATCAATATAAATACCATCAATTAATTGCAAACAATAAGGCACCGCACTAAAAATCCCTTTCACTAAAACCTTGCCTTGCTCATCTTTCACGCCTTCTAAAGTTTCTTTGATGGCTTTTGGCTGCCCTGGTAAATTCAAAATTAAGCTATTTTTACGAATTACACCAACTTGACGAGATAAAATCGCTGTCGGCACAAAATGTAAACTCACTTGACGCATTTGCTCGCCAAATCCCGGCATTTCACGATCAGCAACAGCCAATGTAGCATCAGGTGTTACATCACGTTTTGCCGGTCCTGTACCACCTGTTGTAAGCACTAAATGACAATGGTGCTCATCCACCAATTCTTTCAATGTTTGTTCAATTAATGGCTGCTCATCTGGAATTAATCGTGTTTCCACTTCAAAAGGATCCACCAACGCTTGCTCTAACCATTGTTGTAATTCGGGAATCCCTTGATCTTGATACACACCACTTGATGCACGGTCTGACACCGAAACCAAACCAATTTTTAAAAGTGCG
Organism: uncultured Haemophilus sp.; assembly: GCA_963548985.1. Taxonomy (GTDB): domain Bacteria; phylum Pseudomonadota; class Gammaproteobacteria; order Enterobacterales; family Pasteurellaceae; genus Haemophilus_D. Next base: position 10,913 of record CAUUXN010000011.1, read on the forward strand.
GTCATTTTCTTCCTCATTTTTGTACGCTATAAACAGCGACATTCTACCCTATTTTATCTTTTACCAAAGCATAAAAAAGCCATTTAGCTTTCACTAAATGGCTTTTCATTTTACAAATTATTGTCTGGCTTGAACTTTGCCATCCACATAATCCACTGTGACCACTTTACCTGGTAATAATTGACCAGATAGAACTTGTTGTGCCAAGCTGTTTTCGATCTCTTGTTGGATTGCACGTTTTAATGGACGCGCTCCATAAATTGGGTCGTAACCCACTTCACCAATGAAATCTAATAACGCTTCGGTAAACACTAATTCGTAACCACGAGTTTCCATACGTTTTGCTAAACGTTCTAATTGAATGCTTGCAATCGCACGGATATTTTCTTTACCAAGTGGATGGAATACCACTGTTTCGTCAATACGGTTGATGAATTCCGGACGGAAATGTTGGCCTACCACAGACATCACTAAGGCTTTCATTTCGCTATAGCTTTCGTCTTTGCTGCCTTGGATTAAATCAGAACCCAAGTTAGAGGTCATAATCACAACCGTGTTACGGAAGTCCACAGTACGCCCTTGACCATCCGTTAAACGACCATCATCCAACACTTGTAATAAAATGTTGAATACATCCGCATGTGCTTTTTCCACTTCATCGAGCAAAATTACCGAATACGGACGACGACGTACCGCTTCAGTTAAGTAACCACCTTCTTCATAGCCAACATAGCCTGGAGGTGCCCCCACTAAACGAGATACGCTGTGTTTTTCCATAAACTCTGACATATCAATACGCACCATCGCATCTTCACTGTCAAAGAGGAATTTCGCCAACGTTTTGCAAAGCTCTGTTTTACCTACACCCGTTGGACCTAAGAATAAGAACGAACCAATTGGGCGGTTAGGATCAGAAAGCCCTGCACGGCTACGACGAATCGCGTTTGCAACGGCATCGACTGCTTCTTCTTGACCGATCACACGTTTGTGCAATTCTTCTTCCATGCGTAAGAGTTTTTCTTTCTCGCCTTCCATCATTTTAGAAACTGGAATACCCGTTGCTTTAGAAAGCACTTCCGCAATTTCTTCATCAGTCACACGATAGCGCAATAAGGTCATCTCTTTGCCTTCGCTGGTTTCAGCGGCAGCAAGTTGTTTTTCCAATTCAGGAATGCGACCGTATTGAAGCTCAGACATCTTGCTTAAATCACCTGCACGACGCGCTTGTTCCATTTCAGTTTTCGCCGCATCTAACGCTTGTTTGATGTGTTGTGAACCTGAAAGGGTCGCTTTTTCTGATTTCCAAACTTCTTCAAGTTCAGCATATTCGCGTTCTTTATCAGCAAGCTCTTTTTCTAACATCTCTAAACGTTTACGGCTTGCTTCGTCTTCTTCTTTTTGTAATGCTTGTTGTTCCAATTTTAATTGGATAATACGGCGTTCAAGACGATCAAGCGGCTCTGGTTTAGAGTCAATTTCCATACGGATGCTCGAAGCGGCTTCATCGATTAAGTCGATGGCTTTATCCGGCAATTGACGATCGGAAATATAACGATGTGAAAGCGTTGCTGCTGCCACGATTGCCGGGTCAGTAATATCTACATGGTGATGGATCTCATAACGCTCTTTCAAACCACGTAAGATCGCAATGGTATCTTCGACACTTGGCTCATCCACAAAGACTTTTTGGAAACGACGCTCAAGTGCGGCATCTTTCTCGATATATTGACGATATTCGTCTAGTGTGGTTGCCCCCACACAGTGTAATTCACCGCGTGCTAAACTTGGTTTTAATAAGTTACCCGCATCCATTGCACCATCAGTTTTACCTGCACCAACCATGGTATGGATTTCATCAATAAAGAGGATCACGCGACCTTCTTCTTTTGATAATTCATTTAAAACAGCTTTTAAGCGCTCTTCAAATTCACCGCGGTATTTCGCACCGGCAATCAGCGCACCCATATCTAAAGAAAGTACACGTTTGTTTTTTAAGCCTTCAGGCACTTCACCATTAACAATACGTTGTGCTAAACCTTCCACGATAGCAGTTTTACCTACACCAGGCTCACCGATTAATACTGGGTTGTTTTTGGTACGACGTTGTAATACTTGAATCGCTCGACGAATTTCTTCATCACGGCCAATAACGGGGTCTAGTTTGCCGCTTTCAGCACGAGCTGTTAAATCAATTGTATATTTTTCAAGAGCTTGTCTGCTTTCTTCTGCATTTTGATCGTTCACGCTTTGTCCTCCACGAATATGTTGGATCGCTTGTAGAATTTGTTCTTTTTTTGCACCACATTTTTTCAAAATGTCATTTAATGCGCCTCGCTCTTCAAGCGCTGCTAATAAGAACAATTCACTAGAAATAAATTTATCTTGTTTTTGTTGAGCTAATTTGTCACATAAATTCAATAAGTTAAGTAATTGACGAGAAATTTGCACATCACCGCCATTACCCGACACTTGTGGCAATTTATTCAATTCGGCGTTTAATTCATTACGCAATAACGCCACATTCACACCACTGGTCGTTAAAATTGGTGCAATTGAACCGTCTTGTTGATTTAAAAGTGCGGTCAATAAATGCACTGGTTCGATAAACTGATTATCTTTACCTAGCGCCAATGATTGTGCTTCACTGAGTGCTTGTTGAAATTTTGTGGTAAATTTTTCAATATTCATATGCTTATCTTCTCCTGATTAAATTCTTGGGGTTATCCCCCTTTACGGGTTATTAAATAAGACCCTTTTTTGGTATTTCAAGAGAAAAAATCAACAATTTTTAATTTTTTCTATCAAATTCTATTTCTTGATAGGTTTAAGCAACTAAAATTCGGTGAAGAGGCACGTCCCACGCTTCAGTTGGAAGCTGTTCGACTTGCTGACATTGGTGGGCTAATCCCACAGGAATAAAAGAAGCATTTTGCCAATTTTGTAAGGTACGATCATAAAAACCACCGCCCATGCCAAGACGATTCCCTTGTTTATCAAAAGCGACAAGTGGTGTAAAAAGAATATCTAATTCATCCAAAGGCAATACGTTTTGCACATTGAGTTTTGGCTCCCAAATGCCAAATTTATTTTTCAGCATTGGTGTATCTGGCAAATAACGTAAGAACAAAAGATGATTAGGATTGAAAGGGTGCAACACCGGCAAATAAACGTGTTTATCTTGTGCCCAAAGGGTTTTGATAAGTTTCTCCGTAGAGATTTCACCATCAAAGGAAACATACAAGGCAATATGCTGCGCATTTTGTGCTTCAATTAATGCAAGCGCTTGTTGAGTGATGGAATCTTCCGCTTGTTGCTGCTGAAGTGCGGTCAAATTTGCTCGTGTTTTACGAATTTGTTGACGGAGTTGATTGCGAAGCGTTTGCTGTGTTGATTTCATTCGATTGGAAAGAATGGTTTTAAAGGAAGGTCCCAGAGTGCCGCTACGAGTAGTAGTCCTTGAACCCGACGGTCCAAGGAAATCGGTAAGGCCATCTTTAGGTTTCTTTAGTCCAATGACAAAGTCAAAGGTCAAGCCTACACACCAATGGCGGGAAACCGATTTATAAAGTTCTAAGTATCGGCTCAGGGACATAACCCATCCACGAACACCCCAGGAAATCTTTTAAATTTATACTAGCTCAATTTGATTAGTTTGACTAGCCTTTATTTGAATAATTTTGCTTATTCAAGCTCGTCCCACAAGGGACGAGAATTATTTTTTAACCGGTTGAGTTAAATCAGATTCTTCCGGTTTTTTCACGTCCGCAAATTGTTTATCTTTATTCGCATCGATAACTTGCTGAGTTTGGTTCGCTAATTGTTGTAACCCCATTTTCTCGTATGCTTCTTTCATTAAGAATAAACCTTCGTAAGTTGCTTTTGCATCCGGATATTGTTGCAACATACCCACTACACGATTTGATACCGCGACCCATGCATCACGTTTTGCATAGAATTTCGCAATTTCTAATTCATGACGTGCTAATGAGTCTTTAATATACGCCATACGTGCTACTGCATCTTGTGAATATGGGCTATTTGGGAACGCACGCACTAAGCTTTGGAAGTTTGAAAACGCCGTTTTCATTGAAGTTGTTTCACGCGTTGCACGATCGATACCAAAGAAATCTTGAATCATGTTATCGGCCGTTGCTAAGTTTGTTAAACCCGCCATATACACTGCATAGTCACGGTTTGGACTTTGTGGGAATTGCTGTAAGAAGTTATCTACGGTAACCAACGTTGCTGTGTAATCTTGTGTTTTATAGTTTGCATAAATTAAATCAAGCATTGCTTGTTCTTGGTAAGTACTACCAGGGAAACGCTCTGTCGCTGCTTTTAAATAACGAATCGAGTCAGAATAGCTTCCTTCTTGTAATGCAGCCGCGCCTTTTGCATAAAGCTCATCAACAGAAGCTTGCTCCACTTCTTTATTACCACTGCTGCAAGCTGCAATAGCGAATGAGGTAAGTGCAATAAGCGCGAGAGATTTTATTTTACGCATTCTTTTTTCCTTAATTTTTACGAAAATCAATAAATAAGTTACAATTAACGAATATTGTATAGAACATTACACAATAAGCCAACTTTTTAAATTTTTAGATGGATTTTTTATGCCACAAATGACCTTAACGGCTGAAGTTCAGCCTGAACAAATGGGACTGCGTTTAGACCAAACCCTCGCAGAGTTGTTCCCAGAATATTCCCGTTCGCGTTTAAAAACCTGGATTGAAGCAAAACAGGTTAAAATGAACGGTGAAATTGCCGATATTCCACGTGCAAAAGTTTATGGCGGAGAGCAAATTGAAATTTCGGTAGAAGTGGAAGATGAAAACCGTTTTGAGCCACAAAATATTCCGCTTAATATCGTTTATGAAGATGACGATATTATTGTGATAAACAAACCTAAAGATCTCGTGGTTCATCCCGGTGCGGGCAATCCAAATGGCACGGTACTTAACGCGCTACTCTATCACTATCCACCTATTGCCGAAGTACCGCGCGCAGGGATTGTGCATCGTTTAGATAAAGACACGACAGGTCTGATGGTTGTTGCCAAAACCATTCCAGCACAAACGAAGCTTGTGCGTGATTTACAAAAACGCAAAATCACTCGTGAATACGAAGCCGTTGCAAGTGGTATTATGACTAAAGGTGGAACCGTAGATCAGCCAATGGCTCGTCACGCCACCAAACGTACATTGATGGCGGTTCACCCAATGGGTAAACCCGCTGTAACGCACTATCGCATTATGGAAAACTTCCGTAATTACACGCGTTTACGCTTACGTTTAGAAACGGGGCGTACTCACCAAATTCGTGTGCACATGGCGCATATTGCACATCCATTATTAGGTGATCAAACTTACGGTGGTCGTCCTCGTCCACCTAAAAATGCCAGCGAAGCCTTCACTGAAGTACTACGCAATTTTAAACGCCAAGCCTTACATGCGATTATGTTGCGTTTAGCTCATCCTATTACAGGTGAAATGATGGAATGGTATGCGCCATTGCCAGATGACTTTGTCGAATTACTGCATGCCTTAAAAGCGGATTACCTCGAACACAAAGATGAATTGGATTATTAAGATGAAAACTATTGTTCCAAACTGGACTGTTCCACCACATATCCAAGCGTTTACAACCACAAGAGAAGGTGGCGTAAGCCTGCCGCCTTTCGATAGTTTCAATTTAGGCGATCATGTCGAAGATGATAAAAGTGCAGTCAAAACTAACCGCACTTTATTAGTCGAAAAATTTAATCTGCCACATTTCCCGTTGTTTTTAACTCAAACGCACAGCACTCGTGTGATTACAGTACCTTATGAGGGAAATAATTTTGAAGCTGATGCAGTTTACACCAACCAACCAAACCAAGTCTGTTTGGTGATGACAGCTGATTGCTTGCCGGTTTTATTCACCAATAAGCAAGGAACTGAAGTGGCTGCAGCCCATGCGGGCTGGCGCGGACTCTGTGATGGTGTTTTAGAAGAAACCGTGAAATGTTTCCAATCAGCTCCCGAAGAGATTATCGCGTGGTTTGGACCAGCTATCGGACCCAATGCGTTCCAGGTAGGTAAAGAAGTGATTGAGCAATTTATGGCTTTTGACCCGATTGCAGAAACGGCTTTTCGACCAGATCCAAATGAACCAGGAAAATACCTCGGCAATCTTTATCAAATCGCTACACAACGCCTCAACAAATTAGGGATTACCCAAATTTATGGTGAGGAGCATTGCACATTCACAGAAAAAGAGACCTTCTTTTCCTATCGTCGAGATGGCAAAACAGGTCGAATGGCGAGTCTGATTTGGATAAAAAAATAAACTCATAAATACAACAAACCGCACCTTAAAGTGCGGTTTGTTTTTGGCTTATTCTGAATAGTTTTCGAACCAACTTTCTAAAATCAAGCAAGCAGAAATTCCATCTACTTTACCTTTATTGAGAGCTCGATAACCGCCACGCTGGAAAATTTCATCTCGAGCAGAAACCGTCGTTAAGCGCTCATCTTGTAGCTCTACTTTGATACCGAAACGACCATTTAAGCGGTTGGCAAATTTTTTCGCACGAAGTGTTAAATCTTGCTCAGTGCCATCCATATTTAAGGGCAATCCCACCACAATAACATCGGGTTTCCAATCCTTTAAACATTTTTCAATGGCATCCCAATTGGGAATGCCATCTTGCGCTTTAAATGCAGGCAAAGCTTGCGCTGTACCCGTGATACTTTGCCCGACTGCACAACCAATGCTTTTTGTGCCAAAATCAAATGCGATTGCCGTGATGCCCATTAACTATGCCCTACTTGTGAAAAGACAAAATTATGAGGATTAATCCCCAATAATTGATTTGCTGCAGGATAACGATCTTCATAAATGGTTTCAAATAAAATGGTGTCTGAAGCGGGTGCCACTAACCACGCATTATCCGCAATCTCTTGTTCTAACTGTCCAGCGATCCAACTTGCACAACCGAGTGCCACAAGATATTTGTCGGGCGCATCCTCTGAACCAAAGGTCTCCACAATATCTGCCGAAGTGGTCAGAAACATCTCATCAGTAATTTTATAACTATGCTCAAATTCTTTCGAGGCTTTCTTATGGAGAATAAAACCACGCTCAGAATGTACCGGCCCACCTGCAAGCACAAGTTCATTGCTAAAAGTGCGGTCATTTTTCATCATAAAATTCATTTTTGAATACAGTTCAGCAATGCTTAAATCGGTGGGTTGATTAATCACTAACCCCATCGAACCTTGCTCATTATGCTCGCACATATACACCACAGTATTTTGGAAATAATCCTCCAATTGTGGCATCGCAATTAAAAATTGCCCTTGTAAATCCATCATTATCCCAAATCTCCAAAACAAATTTGCAACGCACTAATCGCCGCTAAAGAGGCGGTTTCTGTACGCAACACACGCTTTCCTAATAAAATTTCAGTGAATCCTTGTTGTTCAGTTTGAGCGATTTCTTGAGGTGATAAACCACCTTCTGAACCAATAAGCAAACGAACACCTTCTTTTGGAATGGAAGGCAAGGTTTTAATAGAATATTGGGCTCTTGGATGTAAATTCAATTTCAACGCGCCGTCATTTTCAGCACACCAATCTTGTAATTTCATTAACGGACGAATTTCTGGTACAACATTACGGCCACATTGTTCACAAGCCGCAATAGCAATTTTTTGCCATTGTTGGATTTTCTTATCCATTCGTTCGCCATCCAACTTCACCCCACAGCGTTCCGACCACAATGGTGTAATCACGTTCACGCCCAACTCTACGGACTTTTGAATGGTAAATTCCATTCGATCACCGCGGGAAATAACCTGCCCTAAATGAATCGGTAAATTAGACTCTTTATCACTTAATTCACACCCAAGAATTTCTACTTTAACGGCTTTTTTGCTCGCTTCAATAATTTTTGCTGGATAAATATGATTACTTCCATCAAATAATTCAATTTGCTCACCTTCAGTCATACGCAGTACACGCCCTACGTGATTAGCCGCATCCTCTGAAAGTTGGCAAGTAGATTGATTTTTAAGGGATTCTGGATGATAAATTCTTGGAATACGCATAATATTGAGTTCTTGATATAAGGAAAAAGTGCGGTCATTTTCAACCGCACTTTTAATATTATTCTGTTGCTAAATCTTTTGGCAAACTTTCTAAAATGGCTCGCCAGTAGGCGGAGGTAACTTGCTTGTGTTTACGAATACATTCCACCACTAAATCAGATTGACCTTTTTCACAAATATCACGCAATTCCACATAAAAATCATGTGTCACTTGGCGATGTTTTTCGTCACTAAAGAATAGCAAACCAATTTTATGATAAACCCCACGTAAGCTATTGAAAATTAAACGATAGAAAGGTTTATTAGCCATTACGGTAAACTGACGAAATAAGGCATAGTCAAATTCCATGTAGCTTTCAGCGGTATTCTCTAAAGCATCCATCCCTTTGAACAAGGCTGCAGAAGCTTTAGGTGAATTTTTTACTGCCTCATAAATATAAGATTCTGACATGCGACTACGCAATGACAACATATTTTCAATAATTAACGGCGCACTTTGGCGATCTAAGGTAATTAAGGTTTCAATGATGCTTGGACCAGCTGTATCCCAAATATCATTGACTTTTGTCGGCTTGCCGTGTTGAATGGTAAGCCAGCCATCACGAGCCAAACGCTGTAATACTTCACGTAATGTGGTGCGTGTTACGCCGATTTTATCAGCTAAATCACGCTCAGAAGGAAGATTGGTGCCGGCGGGAAATACATCATCCCAAATACTTCTAACAATATATTCTTCGGCAAGCGCAGCTGGGCTTTGAGCCCGTAAAAGGGTATTATCTGTTTGCATGAGTATGAAATAAATATAAAAAAGTCTAAAAAGATCAAAAAAATGTGATTTATTGAATAAATCTTTAACTGGTCTATTATCCTTTAAAGCAGTATATATTACAATGATAGGACTATAAAAAACGGAGTTCAATATGACTTACACACAAGCTTTTATGAAAAACTTTCTGGGCTCGAGCCCTGATTGGTATAAATTAACTATTATTGCCTTCTTGGTAATTAACCCAATTTTATTCTTTTGGGTAAGCCCATTTGTAGCGGGCTGGGTACTCGTCGCCGAGTTTATTTTCACCCTAGCAATGGCATTAAAATGCTATCCTCTTCAACCGGGTGGTTTATTAGCCGTTGAAGCTATTGCTATTGGTATGACGAATGCAGAGCACGTTAAAGCCGAGATCATGGCAAACTTTGAAGTCGTTTTACTTTTAATCTTTATGGTGGCCGGTATTTACTTTATGAAGCAACTTTTGCTTTATGTGTTCACCAAATTATTAGTCCGTATCCGTTCTAAAATCATCCTTTCTGTCGCGTTCTGTTTTAGTGCTGCATTTCTTTCAGCTTTCTTAGATGCACTAACTGTTGTGGCTGTAATCATCAGTGTTGCCATGGGTTTCTATGGGGTTTATCACAAAGTGGCATCAGGGAAAAATCTACAGGAGGCGGTTGATATTGCCGATGATAACAAAATCAAAAATCATGAAACTCTCGAAAAATTCCGCTCTTTCTTACGTAGCTTAATGATGCATGCTGGTGTAGGTACCGCACTCGGTGGTGTAATGACCATGGTGGGTGAACCACAAAACCTGATCATTGCAGAACAAGCAAAATGGAACTTCATTGAGTTCTTCTTCCGTATGGCGCCAGTAACCATCCCTGTATTTATCTGTGGATTACTCACTTGTGTTTTAGTGGAAAAATTTAAAGTATTCGGCTATGGCGAAAAATTACCAGAAGAAGTATGGAAAATCTTGGCTGATTTAGATCGTGAAAATACACAAAAAATGTCTAGACAAGATAAAGTACGTCTTTCTGTTCAAGGTCTTATCGCGATTTGGTTAATCTTAGGTCTAGCTTTCCACTTAGCCGCTGTTGGTCTAATCGGTTTAAGTGTGATTATTCTTGCGACTACCTTTACTGGTGTAACCGATGAGCACGCTATTGGTAAATCATTCCAAGAAAGCTTGCCTTTCACTGCATTATTAGTGGTATTCTTCTCTATCGTTGCGGTGATTATCGATCAAAAACTCTTTGGTCCAATTATCCACTTCGTATTAAGTGCAGAAGAGAAAACCCAGTTAGCCCTATTCTATGGTTTCAACGGTTTACTTTCTGCAATTTCTGATAACGTATTCGTTGCAACGGTTTACATTAATGAGGCGAAAAATGCGCTTACAGCTGGAGCGATTGAGCCACACCAATTTGAATTACTTGCGGTCGCAATCAATACAGGTACAAACTTACCTTCTGTAGCAACGCCAAACGGTCAAGCAGCATTCTTATTCTTACTGACATCGTCTCTTGCACCGTTAATCAAACTTTCTTATGGTAGAATGGTCTACATGGCATTGCCTTACACCATCGTATTAACCGTGGTGGGTTTCCTTGCTATCGAATTTATCTTACCAGATATGACAATTTGGCTTGCGAACCTTGGCTTAATTCTTCCTATTTAGTGAAGCATAAGGAGAAAGAATGCTCGACTTTTTTAAGCAATTATCCCTTAAACGTTCAGCGTGGATCTTTTTGGCATTTACCGCATTTGCCTTAGAATCGACCGCACTTTACTTTCAATACGGCATGGGTTTACAACCTTGCGTACTTTGTGTTTACGAACGTTTAGCTATGGTAGGGTTATTTATTGCTGGTTTTATCGGCGCCTTAGCCCCTAGTTCGCTTATTGTCCGCATTCTTGCTCTTATTGTGGGTTTATTTAGTGCAATCAAAGGATTAATGATTTCCATTCGTCACCTTGATTTACAAATGAACCCTGCGCCATGGAAACAATGTGAATTTATACCAAACTTTCCAGAAACGTTACCATTCCATAAATGGCTACCTGCGGTGTTCAATCCAACAGGTAGCTGTAATGAAAGCCAATGGTCACTTTTCGGCATCACGATGGTGCAATGGTTGGTATTTATTTTCGCTGTCTATGTCATTGTGTTGGGATTAATTACACTTTCACAAGTGAAGAAAAGTCGAAATCGACGCCTCATTTTTAAGTAGTCTAATCGCATACTAAAAAGCCTAGAGATATTCTCTAGGCTTTTTTCTTACTGAAAGTCATTCTGTACTCAACATTATTCAAGAAAGAAATACCAATATGGCATTAAGATCAACCAAATAAATGCACTGAACACAACGACAAATTTAAAACTGAAGTGTTTGGTTTTATGACGAAAGCGTTTCATCCCGCAATAAACACCAATAAACCCACCAAGCAGGCTTAATAGAAAGAAAGTATTTTCAGAAATTCGCCAGCCATGACGAACCGCGCGGACTTTGTCTTTCCACATTAAAAAATAAGCGGCGATATTCACCGCCGCTAACATCACAAATAAAAGCTGAATCAGCATTATGCGTAAACTGGAAGACGTTTGCAGATTGCCAATACTTTTTCTTTGGTTGCTGCAATCACTTGTTCTTCGTTTTCTTTGCCTAATGCATCTAATACATCACACATCCAGCCGGCTAACTCACGACAGTCTTGTTCGTTAAAGCCACGACGAGTCACCGCTGGTGTACCAACACGAATACCAGAGGTCACAAATGGTTTTTGTGGATCATTTGGTACAGAGTTTTTATTCACTGTGATGTTCGCTTTACCTAACGCAGCATCAGCTGCTTTACCGGTTAAGCCTTGTTTAATGAAGCTCACTAAGAATAAATGGTTTTCTGTGCCATTTGAAACCACGTCATAACCGCGTTGTTTAAACACTTCTACCATTGCTTTCGCATTTTTAATCACATTCGCTTGGTATTCTTTATAAGCTGGCTCTAACGCTTCTTTGAAACATACTGCTTTCGCCGCAATAATGTGAACTAATGGACCACCTTGGTTTGCAGGGAAAACAGAAGATTGTAAGCGTTTATAAAGCTCTTCATCACCGCAAGAAGAAAGGATTAAACCGCCACGTGGACCACCTAAGGTTTTATGGGTAGTTGTTGTGACAACATGTGCATATGGTAATGGGTTTGGATATAAACCTGCTGCGATTAAACCTGCAACGTGCGCCATATCCACAAATAAATACGCGCCCACTTCATCCGCAATTTCGCGCATTTTTTTCCAATCTACAACCTGAGAATAAGCAGAGAAACCCGCCACAATCATTTTTGGTTTGTACTCTAATGCTTTTTGACGGACATCTTCATAGTCAATTAAACCATCAGCAGTGATACCATAAAGTACAGAATTATAGATTTTACCAGAGAAGCTCACTTTCGCCCCGTGGGTTAAGTGACCACCGTGTGCTAAATCCATCCCTAAAATAGTATCGCCAGCATTGATTAATGCGCCATATACCGCCGCATTGGCTTGTGAACCTGAGTGTGGTTGTACGTTTACATAATCCGCACCAAACAACTCTTTAGCACGATCAATCGCTAACTGCTCAACAATGTCTGCGTACTCACAACCGCCGTAGTAACGTTTACCTGGGTAGCCTTCAGCATACTTGTTAGTAAACTGTGAACCTTGCGCTTCCATTACGCGTGGACTTGCATAGTTTTCAGATGCGATAAGCTCGATATGCTCTTCTTGACGACGATTTTCGCCCTGAATAGCTTGCCATAGAACCGGATCGTAATCAGCGATGTTCATACTTTTTTTAAACATTGTGTTTTCCTCGTTGTTTGAATTATTTGTGTATAGTTTACCTGTTTCCAAGTAAAAACTTAATCAAAAATTTCGATCATATTTTTCATTATTACAATGAAAAACATTCATTTATCTAAATCAGGCTTTTTTCTTTCACTAATGTCTCAATTAGTTTAACTTCTTTTGTTTTCTCGCCAGCACCAAGTTTACGGCATTGGCTGGTTTCTTTCGTATAAGTATTAAAATTGGTCATCCTTGTTGGGCTTTTCATTTTAATCTTCATATCCAAATGATTACCACAGCTATTACAAGGTGAAACAAATTCCTTATCTAATTCTTTAAATTCTGGAGATTGTTCAATAATTTTCGCGACTTGTGGTGAATGCGCTGTTTTAAATAGACGATCCGTAAAGTCATAACTTAACTTGCCATCATTCACCTGCCATTTGGCTTTAGCTTGCAATAAATAACGCATCCAGCCTTCTTTTGTATCAATCTGTGAAATACCACGTAGAAGCACAGTTTGATCTGCGTGATAGGTGACATAATCAAAATGCTCAACAGGTAAAGGGGATTTGGCTGCAGGTTTTACATGGCAAATCCAATCGCCGATTAAGGCTTTTTCCTGTTCAGTTTGTTGATGCGCCGTTGCACATCCTGATAACAATACAGCGATAAGACTACTTAATACTAATTTTCTCATCATAACTCTCCTTTTATTAATCAGATCCCCGTACCTAAAAATAAAGTGCGGTTGAAATCGTATTTGTTTTTCTTAATCGACCCTATTTCTTTACAAACCACTTATTCAATAACTGAATATCCTTGTCATTCTCTGTTACTCGTCGGCAGGTCGCATAATCCTTACCGAGAATAAGTTGATTGCCATTTTGTTTCAGCTCAATTGGCATATCTGTATGATTAGCAGACTTACTATAAAATGCTGCCAACTCTTCTTTTTCTTGTTTTTGTAGGGCTTTATTTTGCTTGATGACTTTAGCCACATTTTTACTATGAGCCGGCGCCATAGAACGATTGATAAAATCAAAACTCAAAATATTATTTTGAGCCTGCCATTTCACCTTGCCTTTGGTTAAATAACGAATTGTGTTTTCTTTATCTAATTCGATACTCGAAATACCTCGCAACATACCTGTTCCATCAGATTTCAAGACAAAATGATCTAAACGATCATAAGTTTGTTTATCTTTCGTCGGGATAGTATGACAAATCCATTCGCCATCTAACGTTGAGCTTTGTGAAACATTTGAAGCCCCTGCACAACCTGTTAATAATACTGCTACAAAACTACCCAATATTAACTTTCTCATAAGATACTCCTTTTATTGTCAGTAGGGATAACATTCATCACAACAAAGTAGGGAAATTTTTATTTAATCCGGAATACGCAAAAGGCGGCAGTTACATAAATCATCACTCTCAAATTCTGATATTTCACCTGCAACCTTATTCGGAATGGGAAATAAACGCACAGTTAGCGGTTTATTTAAGCGAAATGCCATCGTTCCCGTATCAC
>CAUUXN010000012.1:0-24994 GCA_963548985.1 uncultured Haemophilus sp.
GATACCATTTCAGTGCTTGGTGAAAACGATATTATTTTAGATATTCGTAGCCCTGAAGAGACAGATGAAAATCCATTTGAATCAGACGAGCATCAAGTGATGCAATTGCCGTTTTACAAATTATCTTCACAATTCAGCTCATTAGATCAAAGTAAAAACTATGTGCTTTATTGTGAACGAGGCGTGATGAGCAAACTTCAAGCGCTTTATTTAAAAGAAAATGGTTTCACGAATGTAAGAGTATTCGGGAAAAAATAAGCAAAAAATGACCGCACTTTAACGTGCGGTTTTTTATTCGTAATCTAATTCACCCACTAATTCATCAATAGCTTTGGCAAGTAACGTTCTGTCATGACGATAGCTGATATCATCTGCATTTAAGCGTTTAGCCAAGATTTTAACGGGAGAAATCGCAGACAAATCGCCCGCACTTTGTTCACGATAAGGGGTTATAGCTCCATCAATAACGGATTCGCCGACGATTTCATTAATTTTCTGAATACGATCTGCCAGTGAAAGCTGAGAGGCAGCGCCAATTTCTACCCCTAAATTATCAATAAAAATCACTTTCGCTTTGCTATTACGCAGGGCAGTCGCTAATTCAGGTAACAATAGTGGAGGCATAATACTCGTCATGAAACTTCCTGGGCCAAGTAAAATGACTTCCGCTTGCTCCAATGCTTGAATGGCTTCTTGTGCGGCTTTAACCATAGGCACTAAGAAAAGTGATTGGGGTAATTCTGTTAAATTATCAATGCTCACTTCACCGACAATACTGGAGCCTGAGCCTAAACTCGCGGCAAGATGAACAGGTTCTTCTGACATAGGAATAATGTGAGATTTTACTTTGAGTAATTCACGAATTAAGTTAATGGCTTCAATAGGGCGAATATGCATATCTTCTAAGGCTTTGAGCATCAAATTGCCTAAATTATGCCCAGAAAGTTCACCTTCGCCAGTAAAGCGGTATTCAAATAATGCAGATGCCGTGCTTGGCTCAATGATGATTTGGTTTAAGCAATTACGTAGATCGCCCCATGCGATACCACCTTGTTCTTGGCGAATTCGGCCAGTTGAACCGCCGTTATCTGTGGTGGTGACAATACCGGTTAAACGCTCTTTCATAAAACTAAGCGCTGATAATACACGCCCTAATCCATGACCACCACCAATGGCAACAATATGTTTGATTTCGTCTAAATGTTCATGACGGCTGTGACGAGATAAATCAGACATTTTTCTTCCTTTTTTACCTATAAATAATTATAAAAAATAATGTTATATATTTTTTTATATAAGTTAATGCTGTTATTTTTATCAATATAGTCGGGTTATTCTATCAAATTATTGCTATTAACCGCTTGCTTTTATTACAATACCAACACAATTTATTTTTAACGCATAACTCCGAGCTTGTTTAGCCTAAGTTTCATAGGAAATACGGCGGCAAGCCAATAACGCGGTACGTTATTCAGGGATACGCTGGAAACGGTTTATCCTCTCCATATTTAGAAAGGTGTAAAATGCAATCCATTCCTATCAAGAACGTAGGAGAGTCTCGCTTAGTCGATCCTTTCCAACGCCAATATTACTATCTACGACTGTCGATTACCGATCAGTGTAACTTTCGTTGTACCTATTGTTTACCTGATGGTTATCAACCCGAAGCTAATAAACCAAGTTTCTTAACCTTAAAAGAAATTACCCATCTTGCTCAAGCGTTTGCTGAAATGGGCACAGAGAAAATCCGTTTAACGGGTGGCGAACCGACTTTACGCAAAGATTTTATTTCTATTGCTGAAAGCATCGCTAACATTGATGGAATCCGTCAATTAGCTGTCACGACAAATGGCTATCGCATGGCAAAAGATGTGGCTGATTGGAAGAAAGCAGGGATTACGTCTATTAACGTCAGTGTTGATAGCTTAGATCCAAAAATGTTCCATCAAATTACAGGTATCAATAAATTTGATGATGTGATGCGTGGTATCGATCGTGCATTTGAACTGGGCTACAACAAAGTCAAAGTCAATTCAGTTTTGATGAAAAATTTGAATGACAAAGAGTTTGAGCAATTCCTTGTTTGGGTGAAAGATCGCCCAATTCAAATGCGCTTTATCGAACTCATGCAAACGGGCGAAATGGATAGTTTCTTTGATAAATTCCATCTTTCAGGACAAGTATTAGTGGATAAATTGCTACAAAACGGTTGGCAATTACAACACAAATCCCATACTGATGGTCCTGCAAAAGTATTCACGCATCCTGATTATGCAGGCGAAATTGGCTTAATTATGCCTTATGAGAAGAATTTCTGCGCAAGCTGTAATCGTCTCAGAGTGTCAGCGAAGGGCAAACTTCATCTCTGTTTATTCGGTGAAGAAGGCATTGAATTACGTGATTTATTGCAATCCCATGAACAGCAAGATATTTTGCAAGCACGTATTTTTTCTGCACTGCAAGGCAAACGTGAACATCATTATTTGCATATCGGTGATAGTGGCGTAAGAAATCATTTAGCTTCTATCGGTGGCTAAAAGAAAATAGGTGACTTTTACTGTTCACTTATTTTGCTTTCATCACACATGTAAAACATTTAATATTTTAACCGCACTTTTATTACATTATGACTACATTTACGCATATCAATTCTCAAGGCGAAGCCAATATGGTGGATGTTTCTGCAAAAGCAGAGACCGTTCGTGAAGCTCGTGCTGAAGCCATTGTGACCATGTCAAAAGAAACCCTTTCTATGATCGTGGAAGGCAAACATCACAAAGGCGATGTATTTGCTACTGCTCGTATTGCAGGCATTCAAGCGGCAAAACGTACTTGGGAACTTATCCCGCTTTGCCATCCCTTATTACTTTCTAAAGTAGAAGTGAATTTAGAACCGTTACTTGAAACCAATCAAGTTCGTATTCAATCTCTTTGTAAATTAACCGGAAAAACCGGCGTAGAAATGGAAGCGTTAACGGCAGCAAGCGTAGCAGCCTTAACCATTTACGATATGTGTAAAGCCGTACAAAAAGACATGATAATTGAGCACGTTCGCCTGTTAGAAAAGAGCGGTGGAAAATCTGGTCATTTTATTGCGGAGGAAAAATAAGATGTTAAATGTTTTATTTTTTGCTCAAACTCGCGAATTAATTGGTGAAGATTCTATTCAGCTTGAAGGTGATTTTGCGACAGCGGAAGCAGTGCGTGAACATCTTGCTCAAAAAGGCGATAGATGGGCGTTAGCGTTAGAAAAAGGGAAGCTTTTAGTCGCCATTAATCAAACCTTGATGCCATTAGAAAGTGCGGTCAAAAATGGCGATGAAATTGCATTTTTCCCACCGGTAACAGGGGGCTAAATGACGGATATTCAAATTTCAGTACAAGAACAACCTTTTGATCAAAATGCTGTTTACGAATGGCTTTCTGAGCAACATTCGGTTGGCGCAACGGTTATTTTCGTGGGTAAAGTTCGCGATCTTAATTTAGGTGATGAGGTATCTAGCTTATATTTGGAACATTATCCCGCAATGACAGAAAAAGCCTTACGTGAAATTGTAGAACAGGCAAAAGCGCGTTGGGATATCCAGCGAGTGTCGGTAATTCATCGTGTGGGACTTTTACATACTGGTGATGAAATTGTTTTAGTTGGAATTAGTTCTGCTCACCGAGGTGATGCTTACCACGCCAATGAATTTATTATGGACTTCTTAAAATCCAAAGCGCCGTTCTGGAAAAAAGAACAAACCAATCAAGGTGAACGTTGGATTGAAGCAAGAGAAAGCGATAAAGAAGCGTTAGAGAAGTGGTAATTCAATATAAAAAAATGGTCATTTTTATGGCCTTTTTTACTTTTATCAGCAGAATAAGTATATAATTATACATATGTTTTAAGTTATTAATTTATCTTTAATTTATCTTTAATTTATCTTTAATTTATCTTTACATTACATTTAACTTCTCCATAAAAAACTATTCTTTGTAAGCTTTTGTAAAATCTTGTAAATTATCTGTTAATTGCTGAGTTTCCTATTATACTTATTCGGAATCAAGATTTTGTTTGTCTTGATTAGTTATTTTTAGATTATAGGAAACTTTAATATGAATCATGTTTTTAAAATTATTTGGAATAAAGTAAATCAATGCTGGGTTGCTGTTTCAGAACTAAGCAAATCTGTGGGTAAATCATCTCAAACCGATAAACGTAAAGCATTAAATGTAATCATTGGCGCTGCAGTTTTAGCAGGTGCAACGACAAGCGCGATGGCTGAAACCAATGTGGTATCAAATGATCAAGGAAATATTGTTGGAGGTATCGGTGCGAGCGCCCTTGGTGGAACCGGTACAACAGGGAATTCTGTTGTTTTAGGTAATAAAGCTAAATCTGAAACAACTGAGAGCGTAGTAATTGGTGGTAATACTACAAATACAGGACGTTGGTCAGTAACTTTGGGTGATAAAGCTAATGGTAATTCTCAATACGGCGTGACGATTGGTGATCGCGCATCAACAGGTAAAGGCGGAAACGCAATTGCTATCGGTTTAATGGCAAAAACCTCTAATGAGAAAGTAGGTGGAAATAGCCAAACTGCTGTAGGGGTGGCATCTTATGCTGATGGTGAAGCAGCTTCAGCCTTTGGTGCAACAGCAAATGCAACAGGCGCTCTAGCAACCGCTGTTGGTAGAAACTCAAAAGCTCTCGCACTAAGTGCTTCTGCTTTTGGTGATAGTGCATCAGCTTCAGCATGGGGCGCAACAGCATTAGGTCGTGGTGCATCGGCTAGAGCAGATAATTCTATTGCTGTGGGCTCAGAAGCAGTGACAGAAGGACGAGAATCTACAGCATTGGGACGTCGTTCTTACGCTGGCGCTCAAAGTGCAACAGCTTTAGGTACAGGTGCAAACGCTAGTGCAATCGTTTCGACTGCTGTAGGTAATGGGGCTAAAGCGAGTGAAGTAGCAGCTTCAGCATTAGGTAACGGCGCAGAGGCTAGTGGTAGAGGTTCAATGGCTTTCGGTTATGCATCTAAAGCTTCAGCAGTGGATGCATTGGCAACTGGTTCTAATGCTAATGCTTCATCAATGAATGCTGTTGCGGTTGGTAAAAATAGTAATTCCTCTGCTGTTAATGCTATTGCTCTTGGTACATCTAGTAACGTCTCTGGGGTTAGTGCTGTTGTGATTGGTACTCAAGCAAAAGGTACGCATGAAAACTCTGTGACATTAGGTTCTTATTCAAGTAGTGCAGCCAATGAATTTGATAAAACAGCAAAAGCTTTATCTTCTTTTGACGATGATGCGAAAGTCACAACGGTTAACTACAATGGTACTTCTTCAACTCAAAAAGGCGCAGTATCTGTAGGTGATGGCTCTCTTGTTCGCCAGATCCAAAATGTGGGGGCGGGTCGAATTACGGCTACTTCAAATGATGCCGTAAATGGTAGCCAGTTATATCAAGCATATTACAATGCAGGCTTTAACATTCAAAACAATGATAAAGAAACATCACGTATTAATACCCATGGCAAAGTAAATTTTGTGGATGGTAAGAATACCGAAGTGGTTGTTACAAAAGGTAAAAATGCTGCTGATATTAAAGTGAATTTAAAAGATGATATTGAAGTTACTAGTGTTAAAGCTAATAATATTACCGTAGGACCTGTTACTATTAATGATAAAGATGGTATTAATGCAGGAAATACAAAAATCACGAATGTATCAAATGGTACAATTTCAGCAGAGAGTAAAGATGCTGTGAATGGTAGCCAATTATATGCAGCGAAGAACGAGCTTAATACCAATATTACTAAAGCCGCTGCAGCAGCTAAAACAGAAGTAAAAGCTGGAACAAATGTAGAGGTTTCTTCTGAAACTGGTGCGAATAATCAAACGATTTACACCGTTAATGCAAAAGACACTTCAGCTTCTGTTGAAGCTGCTTCTGATGCTGTTACAGTAACAGTTGGTGAAAAAACAGAAGTTAAAAATGGTATTTCTGTTACAACAGTAACCAATTACAAAGTAGATCTTTCACAAAAAACTAAAGATGAAATTAAAAATGCAGGTGGTCGTGGATTTAACGTGACTGCAAGTGCATCTGAAGGTACTGTTGTAAATGAAGTGGCAGAAGAAACGGTTCAGTCTACTGCAACAAAAATGGATAAGTTAACACTTGATGCGGGTAAAAATATTAAATTAACCCACAAAAAAGGCAAAGTGTTAAGTGTTGCAGTATCTGACACACCGACATTCAAAAATGTGACAACAACAGGTGATCTTAACGTTGGCGGTACTGTCCATGCACACGGTGGCTTGGATGTTCACAACAATCGTATTGTGAATGTGGCCGATCCTAAAGACCCAACTGATGCAGTAAATAAACGTTATGTTGATAATGCAGTGAAAAACATTAATAACAACATTAATCGTTTAGACAACAAAATTGATCACGTTGATCGTAAATTACGTGCAGGTATTGCAGGTGCGACAGCGATTTCGTTCTTACAACGTCCAAATGAAGCAGGTAAAAGCTTAGTTTCTGTTGGTGTTGGCGGTTATCGCAATGAAAATGCATTAGCAGTTGGTTATGGTCGAAATTCTGATAATAATAAGGTTTCGATTAAAGTTGGTGCAAGTATCAATACCCGTAGTGATATAAACTGGGGTGGAAGCATCGGTTACCAATGGTAATTGTTTGATAAAAAGGCAGAGTAAAATCTGCCTTTTCTTTTGATATGTAGAAATAAAAAAGTGCGGTCAAATTTAACCGCACTTCTTATTTTTATTGATTAAAGCACTTTAACGATGCTTTCGCATAAATAACGAACATTGTCTTCAGTGATACCAGCTACGTTGATACGACCAGAACGAACAGCGTAAATTGCAAATTCTTCTTTTAAGCGATCAACTTGCTCAGGTGATAAGCCGCTGAAAGAGAACATACCGTTTTGTTCCATAATAAAGCTGAAATCTTGTTCTGCACCGTATTCTTTTAATAACTGAACGAATAAATGACGCATTTTTTTGATACGTTCACGCATTTCAGTTAATTCATTTTCCCATTCTTGACGAAGTTGTGCATCATTTAATACGGTCGCTACGGTCGCCCCACCGTGAGATGCTGGGTTAGAGTAGAGGGTACGAATAATTGATTTCACCTGTGTTAAAGCGGTTGAAGCAATTTCGGCATTTTCTGCCACAAGAGTAAAGGCACCGACACGCTCATTGTATAAACCAAAGTTTTTAGAGAATGAACTCGCCACTAATAATTCTTTATGATTTGCTGCAAAAGCACGTAAACCATATGCATCTTGGTCTAAGCCATTTGCTAAACCTTGATAAGCAAAGTCAAAGAGTGGTAACCAACCATTTTTTGCTGAAAGTGCGGCTAATTCTTGCCATTGTTCAGGAGTTGGGTCAATACCGGTTGGATTGTGGCAGCAACCGTGTAAAAGCACGACATCGCCTTCGCTTGCTTGGCTTAAATCTTCAAGTAAATGTTCCCAGTCAAGGGCTTTGCGTTCAGCATCATAATAACGATATTCACGAATTGTCATGCCTACCGCATTGAAAATGGCATTGTGGTTTGGCCATGTTGGCGTGCTAATCCACACATTTTGAGCTTTGGTTTGGCGTTTGATGAACTCCGCAGCAATACGTAATGCACCTGTACCGCCTAAGCTTTGTACCGTTCTTGCTCGATTCGCTGTAATGACTTCTGAATCTTTACCGAAAAGGAGTTCTTTTGTGCGTTCGTTATAATCGGCAATACCATCGATAGTCAGATAGTTTTTCGTTTTTTCGTTATCAAATAAACGTTTTTCAGCTTCTTTCACTGCACGCATAATCGGAGTTGTACCTTGTGCATCTTTATAAACGCCAATACCTAAATTGATTTTATTTTCACGGGTTTCAGATTTGAATGCTTCGCCTAAGCCTAAGATAGGATCGGCCGGAGCCGCTTTGATATGTTCAAACATAGCTTTTCCTTATGTATGTGTTGTGAGATGAGTAATTTTATACTTCAGTCAATGGATTTTATCAAGAAGAACCTAATAAAAATCAACCGCACTTTGATGTTTTTAGATATTCATCAAAAAGTGCGGTTGTTTTTTCGATTATTTTAATTTATCAATCGCCCAATTTAAACCGGATTGATAGTCTTCAGGGAGTTCATGGCGAAGTTTTTCGAGCTGTTGAATAATGATCGTTTTATCAGGATGCGTAATATTGATATGACCTAATTTTCTACCTGGACGAACTTCCTTACCATACCAATGTAACTGAGAGAAAGGCGTGTTCAACCATTGTGGATTATGTTCAGTACCAATTAAATTGACCATAACACTTGGTGCAATGGGTTGTAATGATGGAGTGGGTAAATCTAGTAAAGCACGTAGATGCAATTCAAATTGACTAATAGCACAACCTAATTGTGTCCAATGCCCACTGTTATGCACACGAGGGGCAAGTTCATTAATTAATAATTTATTCCCCACTACAAAGCATTCCATCGCCATTACACCCACATATTCAAGCTTGTCCATGATTTTTCCGAGCATAGATTCAGCCTGAGTTTGTTGGTTTTGTTGTTGAAGGAATGAAATATCTGTCACACTGTAACGTAAAATACCATTTTGCTGTAGATTATGAGTTACAGGATAGAAACGTTTTTCGCCATTTTTAAATCTTGCGCCTACGATAGACACTTCATAATCAAAAGGAATGAATTTTTCTGCGATAACTTCACCGAATAAATCGTCCGTAATATCACGTTGATTATTTTCAGAGATAATCCATTGACCACGACCGTCATAACCACCGGTGCGACGTTTCACTACGACTTTTTCGCCCACGTTTTTAAATACTTCAGACCATTGTGTTTTATCTTTTAATAAACACCATGGCGAGGTGGAGAGATTGAGTTCATCTAGTAAAGATTTTTGGGTAAAGCGATCAGCCAATAAGCCAAAAACATTCTGATTAACAAAATTCTTATGATGACCTAATAATTCGGTTAACGGTGTTTTTTCCCAACGTTCAATTTCTGCGGTGATGATGGCATCTTTAGGTAAATCAAATACGGGCGCATTAAACTCAAGCGGTTGAACGTTAATATCTAAGGGGGCGCCTGCATAACGTAACATTCTGCCGAGTTGACCATTACCAAGCACATAAACAGTAGGATATAGGGTAGAGTTTTGCATAAAATTTCTCATCAAATCTAGCTAAAAAAAACAACCGCACTTTGAAAAGTGCGGTCAAATTTAAAGGTGTTTTATGTACGTGGATCAGGATTATCCAATACCATATTGGTTTGATTTTCGCGGAATGCTTGTAGGCGAGCAAATAACGCATCATCCCAACCTGCAAGAATTTGTGCGGCGAGTAATCCCGCATTAGCTGCACCAGCAGGGCCAATCGCTAACGTACCGACAGGAATGCCTTTAGGCATTTGCACGATAGAATAGAGACTATCAACACCGCTTAACATAGAGCTTTTAACAGGGACGCCCAATACGGGCACAAGCGTTTTAGCTGCAATCATACCGGGTAAATGCGCTGCACCACCTGCACCCGCAATAATCACTTTGTAACCATTCTTTTGTGCATTTTCGGCAAATTCAAACAGTTTGTCGGGGGTTCGATGTGCGGAAACGACTTCAACATGATATGCTACATTGAGTTCATCTAAAATTTGAGTGGCTTCTTGCATGGTTGCCCAATCGCTTTTTGAGCCCATAACAATAGCAATTTGTGCGGTATTTGACATATTTTTAAAAATTTATCTGATAAAAAACGATGCGTAGAATAGCATATTTGTTCACTTTTAAGCAAACGTTTGCTGTATGGTAAAAACTGAAAATTCCATTGCAAGTTTTGTCATAAAATCTTATCCTAATACGAGTTTTTTTCTTAGAAATAGAGCAGATTATGTTAGCTAAAGCGAAATATAGAAAAGATTACAAACAACCTGATTTTACAGTTACGGATATTTTCCTTGATTTTCAATTAGATCCTAGCCATACCGTTGTTACAGCAAAGACAACCTTCCAACGTTTAAATGATGAAGCAACCCATCTACGATTAGATGGTCATGGCTTCCAATTTGCTTCCATTAAATTCAATGGCGAAGATTTTAAACATTATCATCAAGACCATGAAAGTTTAACGTTAGATTTAACCAATCAAAGTGCGGTCAATTTTGAACTTGAAATTGTGACGAATCTAGAACCTGCACAAAACACCTCTTTACAAGGGCTTTATCAATCTGGCGAGGGCATTTGTACACAATGTGAAGCAGAAGGTTTCCGTCAAATCACTTACATGCTTGATCGCCCTGATGTATTGGCTCGCTATACAACCAAAATTACCGCAGATAAGACTAAATATCCTTACTTGCTTTCTAATGGTAACCGCATTGCAAGTGGTGAATTAGAGGATGGTCGTCATTGGGTTGAATGGAATGACCCATTCCCGAAACCAAGCTATTTATTCGCTTTAGTGGCGGGTGATTTTGATTTATTACAAGATACCTTTACGACAAAAAGTGGTCGTGAAGTAGCCTTAGAGCTTTATGTTGACCGTGGCAATCTTGATCGCGCTTCGTGGGCAATGGAAAGCCTGAAAAAATCCATGAAATGGGATGAAGACCGTTTCAATTTAGAATACGACTTAGATATTTACATGATTGTTGCTGTGGACTTCTTCAATATGGGGGCTATGGAAAATAAAGGGTTGAATATTTTTAACTCTAAATTTGTGTTGGCAAATCCACAAACGGCAACTGATGATGATTATCTCGCCATTGAAAGCGTGATTGCACACGAATATTTCCATAACTGGACAGGAAATCGTGTAACTTGTCGTGATTGGTTCCAGTTAAGTTTGAAAGAAGGTTTAACGGTTTTCCGTGATCAAGAGTTTTCATCTGACACCGGTTCTCGAGCAGTCAATCGTATTAATAACGTGAAATTCTTACGTACGGTGCAATTTGCCGAAGATGCAAGCCCAATGTCACACCCAATTCGCCCTGAAAAAGTCATTGAAATGAATAACTTCTATACAGTGACCGTATATGAAAAAGGAGCTGAAGTGATTCGTATGTTGCACACCTTATTAGGTGAACAAGGTTTCCAAAAAGGGATGCAACTTTATATTGCTGAAAACGATGGTAAAGCGGCAACCTGTGAAGATTTTGTGTCTGCAATGGAACGTGCGAATGACGTTGATTTAGCACAATTCCGTCGTTGGTATAGCCAATCGGGTACGCCAGAATTATTAATTAGCGATGCCTATGATGAACAAACCCATACTTATCGTTTAACCGTTTCGCAATCTACGCCGCCAACTGCGGATCAAATGGAAAAAGTAAATTTACATATTCCATTGAAAATTGCGCTTTATGATGCCAAAGGCACGAAACAAATGTTACAGCATAACGGTGAGTTGTTAAGCGATGTGTTAAATGTAACAGAAAAAGACCAAGTATTTGAATTCCATGGAATTTATGGTCGCCCAATTCCAGCGTTATTATGTGATTTTTCTGCACCGGTGAAACTCGATTATCATTACACCACTGAGCAGTTGTTAGGTTTACTTAAATTCGCTGATAATCAATTTGCTCGTTGGGATGCAGCACAAATGCTGTTTACTCAAGAATTGCGTCGTAATGTGGCACATTTCCAACAAGGTGAAGCTTTTGACATTTCACCTGATGTTTTGACCGCACTTGCCCATGTATTGGAAAATTACGAACAGGATATCGAATTAGCCACATTAATCCTGACCTTGCCAAAAGACATTGAGTTTGCTGAAAACTTCAAAACGATTGATCCAGATGGTATTTATGCTGCAAGAGAATTTATGTTGGTACAAATCGCAGAATACTTGAAAGAAGATTTATTGCGTATTTACACCCATATTCGTCTTGAAAATTATCAAGTGACTCAAGAAGATATTGCTTTACGGGCAATGCGTAATCTTTGTTTAAGTTATTTGGCTTATACCAATTTAGGCAATAATGTAGTGCAAAAACATTACAATAATGCCAATAATATGACGGATACTTTAGCGGCATTAAATATGGCAACCAAAGCGGCGTTACCTTGTCGTGATGCCTTGTTGGCCGATTTTGAACAAAAATGGCAACATGATGGCTTAGTCATGGATAAATGGTTTGCCTTACAAGCAACCCGCCCTGATGAAAACGTATTGGAAATTGTACAAGCATTAATGGATCACCCAAGCTTTAACTTCAACAATCCAAACCGTTTACGTTCATTAGTGGGTAGCTTTGCAAATCACAACTTAAAAGCTTTCCATCATATTAGTGGTTCTGGCTATCGCTTCTTAACGGATGTCTTAATTCGTTTAAATGAAAGCAATCCACAAGTAGCTGCGCGTTTAATTGAGCCATTAATTCGTTTCTCACGTTTTGATGCACAACGTCAAACACTAATGAAACGTGCCTTAGAACGTTTAAGTGCAGTTGAAGATCTCTCAAAAGATTTATTTGAGAAGATTGAAAAAGCCTTGCAATAAAACAAAAAGTGCGGTTAATTTTGACCGCACTTTCCATTTACAGTGAACTATCCTGAGAGATAAACGAGTATGTATTCTTTGATCCGTAAAGCCATCTTTTCCCTTGATCCTGAAACCGCCCATGATTTAGTGATTAAATCATTGCACGTAGCGGGTAAATCACCGTGCCAATTTTTATTGAAGCAACTTTTGGCTTGTCCACAAGGTACGCCTAAGCAAGTGATGGGCATTACGTTTAAAAATCCTATTGGGTTAGCAGCGGGCGCAGATAAAAATGCCGAAGCGATTGATGGCTTTGGTGCAATGGGATTTGGTTTTATTGAAGTCGGTACGGTTACGCCTTTGGCACAAGAGGGGAATGCGAAACCTCGTCAATTTCGTTTAGTGGAAGCGGAAGGGATTATTAACCGTAATGGATTCAATAATTATGGCATTGATTACGTAGTCGAGAATGTTAAAAAGGCAAAATTTGATGGCGTAATTGGGATTAATATTGGCAAAAATAAAATCACGCCGCTTGAGAAGGGGAAAGATGATTACCTATTTTGCCTAAACAAAGCCTATAACTATGCCGATTATATTACGGTAAATATTTCATCACCGAACACACCGGATTTGCGCCAATTGCAGTATGGTGATTACTTTGATGATTTACTGCAAAGTGTGAAACAACGTCAAAAAGTATTAGCTGAGCAATATAATAAATATGTACCGATTGCAGTAAAAATAGCACCTGATTTATCTGAGGCTGAGCTCGTTCAAATTGCAGATACATTACTTCGTCATCAAATGGACGGGGTAATTGCGACTAATACGACGATTTCTCGCGACAACGTCACAGGTCTGAAAAATGCGGAACAACAAGGTGGCTTAAGTGGAAAACCGTTACAGCAAAAAAGTACAGAAATTATTCGAAGATTGCATCAAGAGCTGAAAGGGCAAATTTCGATTATTGGTAGTGGTGGTATTGATGGTGTACAAAATGCACAAGAGAAGATTGCAGCAGGTGCTGAATTGTTACAAGTTTATTCGGGTTTGATTTATCACGGTCCAAGCTTAGTTAAAGAATTAGTGAAAGCGATTAAATAAATGACAAAAAAATATGATTTACATTGCCATAGTACGGCCTCAGATGGTGTTTTAACGCCTACGGAGCTTGTGCAACGAGCTCATGAGCAAGGTGTCAATGTGCTTGCTTTATGTGATCACGACACCGTGATGGGTATTGATGAGGCTAAAATTGAAGCAGATAAATTAGGTATTGAGCTGATTAATGGCGTGGAAATTTCAACGAATTGGGAAGGTCGTGGCATCCATATTGTTGGATTAAATTTTGATAAAACACATCCTAAAATGACCACACTTTTAGCCGAACAAAAATCATTGAGAGAAAAAAGAGCGGTTGAAATTGGCCATAAATTAGAAAAAGCAGGCGTTCCCAATGCCTATGAAGGCGCAAAAGCGTTAGCCAATGGGGAAGTGACTCGTGCCCATTATGCGCGTTATTTGGTACAAATCGGAAAGGTTTCAAATGATGGCCAAGCCTTTAAGCGTTATCTAGGCGGTGGCAAATCGTGTTTTGTCAAAGCTGAATGGGTGAATATTCCAACGGCGATTGATACGATTCATGCAGCAGGTGGTGTCGCAGTCATTGCCCATCCTATGCGTTATAACATGACAGGAAAATGGATTCGTCGACTAATTATTGATTTCAAACAATGGGGCGGTGATGGTATGGAAGTCGCAGATAGTGGACAAACTAAAGATCAGCGTCAATATCTTGCGCGTTTAGCCAATGAATATGACTTAGCCGCCTCTTTAGGCTCGGACTTTCATTTTCCTTGTGGATGGATTGAACTTGGAAAGAATTTGTTTTTACCTGAAGAGGTAAAACCGATTTGGACATTATTTGAATAATAAAGGGCGGTTAAATTCGCCCTTATTTTTTATATTTGACTGTTCTCACACAAACCGAGGCTCGCGAGAAATTCAATAAATGCGCGAACTTTAGCTGGTAAATGACGACGATTTGGGTAAACCACATAAATATCTAAAGGTTTTTGTTTATATTCAGACAAAATTTCAACTAACTCACCTGAAGCAAGCGCATCTTTGACAAAGAAACTAGGTGAGTTACTGATGCCCAATCCCGCTTTTGTCATTTCTAACAATGCCATACCATTATTGGAAACCACTTTAGATTGAATTTTATACCGTTGAATTTGATTGGCTTTTGTTGATTGCCAATGTACTTGATTTAACGATGATTTATAAAGTAAACCTTGGTGATATTCTAAATCGTCAGGTGTAAATGGTGTGCCTCGTGCTTCTAAATAACTTGGCGAAGCCACAAAATGCATAGGGGAGCTACTAATTTTACGCGCAACAAGTGAGCTATCTTGCATATAGCCAATCCGTAATGCTAAGTCATAGCCCTCAGCAACAAGATCGACACGTTTATCTTCAAATTCAATTTCTACGTGTAAATTGGGATGAAGTTCAATAAATTTAGGCAAGTTAGGCGATATATAAAGCAAGCCAAAATCACGAGGCACAGAGATTAATAAATTACCTTGTAAGCTTGTCGCCATATTACTAATGCTAGAATCAGCCTCGCTTAAATCTAATAAAATAGCTTGGCAACGTTGATAATAAAGCATACCAGCTTCAGTTGGTACAATTTTTCGTGTTGTACGTTGTAATAATCGTGTTTTTAAATGTTCTTCTAATTGTGAAACTAGTTTACTCGCCATGGCCACAGAAATATTCTGTTGGTTTGCGGCTTGTGTAAAACTTTGCGTTTCGATTACTTTACAGAAAACCGAAATTGCATTGAGTTTATCCATTTATAAATCCTTTTTGAAAAAAAGCTTGATTTTATCGGCGTAAGTTTGCAGTATATCGCCAATTTTACAGAATTCTAGTTATATTTTAGGTAAGCAAATGAGCAAATCTTTAGTGATTGTGGAGTCGCCGGCCAAAGCGAAAACCATCAATAAATATTTAGGTAGCCAGTATGTGGTGAAATCCAGCGTAGGGCATATTTGTGATTTGCCTACAGCAGGGAGTAGCACAGGCGAGAAAGCTAAACCAGTTTCCACTAAAGGATTAAGTGCGGAAGAAAAAAACAAAATTAAAGCAGAAAAAGACCGTGCGGCCTTAGTGAAACGTATGGGGGTTGACCCCTATGACGATTGGAAAGCCAATTACCAAATTCTACCAGGCAAAGAAAAAGTGGTAGCCGAGTTAAAATCCCTTGCTAAAAAATCCGATCATATTTATCTCGCAACCGACTTGGATAGAGAAGGAGAGGCTATCGCGTGGCATTTACGCGAAGTGATCGGCGGTGATGATAGCCGTTTTAGTCGCGTTGTATTTAATGAGATTACGAAGAAAGCGATAGAAAAAGCATTCCAGCATCCTGCACACATTAATATGGATCAGGTTAATGCTCAGCAAACCCGTCGTTTCTTAGACCGCGTGGTAGGCTTCATGGTGTCGCCATTATTATGGAAAAAAGTGGCACGAGGACTATCTGCCGGACGTGTGCAATCTGTTGCCGTGAAATTGGTGGTAGAGCGTGAACGTGAAATCAAAGCATTCCAACCGGAAGAATTTTGGGAAATTGAAGCGCTGACCCAAACGAGAAAGAAAGAAGACTTGCGTTTGGATGTTGTGCAATATAAAGGCAAGAAATTTGAGCCTAAAAATGAAAAAGAAGCCCAAAGTGCGGTCGATTTCTTAAACAAATCACATTACGTTGTCACAGATTTAGAAACAAAACCAACAGGTTCTAAACCAAGAGCACCATTTATTACTTCAACCTTACAACAAACTGCAAGTACGCGTTTAGGTTTTGGGGTGAAGAAAACTATGATGTTGGCACAACGTTTATATGAAGCCGGTTACATCACTTATATGCGTACGGACTCTACCAACTTGAGCCAAGATGCATTAAATATGGCTCGCTCTTATATTGAAAGTCATTTTGGCAAAGACTATTTGCCCGCTAAACCGAATTTCTACTCGAGCAAAGAAAACGCACAAGAAGCGCACGAAGCGATTCGTCCTTCTGATGTAAAAACGCTCGCAGATCATTTAAGTGGCATGGATAAAGATGCGGTGCGCTTGTATGATTTAATCTGGCGTCAATTTGTAGCCTGCCAAATGCCGGCTGCACAATATGACAGTACAACCGTTACCGTAATGGCTGGCGATTATGAATTGAAAGCCAAAGGCCGTATTTTACGTTTTGATGGTTGGACAAAAGTCTTGCCACAATTAGGTAAAAATCCCGAAGACCAAATTTTACCGGCTGTGAGTTTGAACGAAACATTAGCACTAAAAACGGTTTCACCAAGCCAACACTTTACCAAACCGCCCGCTCGTTTTACCGAAGCAGCATTAGTTAAAGAATTGGAGAAACGTGGTATTGGTCGCCCTTCCACTTATGCGGCAATTATTTCGACTATTCAAGAACGTGGTTATGTGCGCATTGAAAATCGCCGTTTCTACGCAGAGAAAATGGGCGAAATCGTTACAGATCGCTTAAATCAATCTTTTACTGATTTGATGAGCTATGATTTCACTGCCAACATGGAAAACGTACTAGATCAAATTGCGTCCGGTGAGAAAAATTGGAAGGCTGAGTTAAATCAATTCTTCAAAGATTTCTCTACCCAACTTTCTACGGCTGAATTGGACGAATTAGAAGGTGGAATGAAGCCGAATAGCCTTGTACTCACCGATATTGATTGTCCAACTTGTGGCCGAAAAATGGCGATTCGCACAGCAAGTACCGGTGTATTCCTTGGTTGTTCTGGTTATGCTTTACCACCGAAAGAGCGTTGTAAAACCACGATTAATCTCATTCCAGAAGCAGAATTACTCAATGTATTAGATGAGGCTTCTGAAACCAAAGCCTTAATGGAGCGTAAACGTTGCCCGATATGCGGTACCGCGATGGACAGCTACATTATTGACCCACATCGTAAATTGCATATTTGTGGTAATAATCCAAATTGTGATGGTTATTTAGTTGAACAAGGCCAATTCAAAATTAAAGGCTATGACGGTCCGATTGTAGAATGCGACAAGTGTGGTGCTGATATGCACTTAAAACTCGGTCGTTTTGGTAAATACATGGGCTGCACCAGCTGTGATAACACTCGTAAGATTTTGAAAAACGGTGAGGTTGCACCGCCAAAAGAAGAGCCAGTTCATTTCCCTGAATTGAAATGTGAAAAATCTGATGCGTATTTTGTATTACGTGATGGTGCAAGTGGCGTATTCATGTCAGCACATAACTTCCCGAAATCACGTGAAACTCGCCCAGCAAAAGTGGCGGAATTAGCGCTTTATCGTGATCGTTTACCAGAAAAATTACGTTATTTAGCCGATGCGCCGCAAAAAGACCCTGAGGGTAATGAAGCCATTATCCGTTTCAGCCGTAAAGAAAAACATCAATATGTTACCTCTGAAAAGAATGGTAAAGCCACAAAATGGATTGTGGATTATATTGATGGAAAATGGGTAGAACGGAAAAAATAGGATGAACATCACGGTTTATTGCGGTGCGAGTTTAGGTAATAATTCTGCCTATCAGGCTGCCGCAGAAAAATTAGGAAAATGGATTGCAGATGGCCAACATACTTTAGTTTATGGTGGCGGAAAATTGGGATTAATGGGCGTGGTTGCAGATACTGTGCTCGCTCATCAAGGCAAAGTAATTGGCATTATCCCTCAATTTTTACAAGACAGAGAAGTTTCACATCCTAATTTAACCAAGACCGTGATTGTTGAAAGCATGTCTGAGCGAAAAAATAAAATGGTTGAGCTTGGCGATGTTTATATTGCTTTGCCTGGCGGAGCTGGCACTTTAGAAGAGATTGCTGAAGTGATTTCTTGGGCTAGAATAGGGAAAAATAATAATCCTTGTATTCTATTTAATGAAAAGGGGTATTTCGATTCATTAAAGTCCTTTTTTAGCCATATGGTAAAAGAAGGCTTTTTTACTCAAAGTGATTTTGAGAAAATTTTATTCTCGGATGATCTTCAAGAAATTGAAACCTTTATTGAACATTACCAACCTCCAGCGTTGAGAACATATTAAAAAAGTGCGGTTAAATTTGACCGCACTTTTTTATGATTAATGGTGATGATGTTCTGGTTTTGGTGGCAATTTAGCACGAGCTTTACCAACAGGTAGAATTAACGTTGCGTAATTTGCCGATTGTTGACACACCTTTTGATCTTCAAATGGTTCTTTATGAATCACTTTAAGTTTCCAAACACCTTCAATTAATGGGATAAAGTTAACTTTACCTTCACTATCTGTTTTACCTGAAAATGCTTGTGGTTCACGGTGAGAGGTTGCCGCCTCCATATCTTTTACAACAAACGTATCAGACGTTGCGATAATCGTTTCACCCGCAAGAGGTTGGTCTTTATAGAAAATTTGAAGAGGGAAAGCTTCGCCCGCTTTAATTGTTTTTGGATCTTTGAGAGGTACAATTTCAAGTGGTAAGCCGATACGTGTCATCGCCATATCCGCATTCAATGGTTTCTTACCAACCACAGTAAAGGCTTTACCAAACATTTGAGTTTGTTCGCAATAGAATGCATTTGGTGTGCCTTGTAAGTTATCCATTTTCCAACCTTCATTATTTTGTGACCAGAAAGTTGGTTTATAAGTAGCAGTTACCCAATATGAACCGTCTTTTAACGGTTTTTCTGATTGATATTGGTAGTTTTCACCTTTTTGTACTAAGGTTTGCATTTCACCATCTTGATTGATGAGCTCCATCGGTGGAAAAATAGCAAGACGTTTTTCAGGAATCTTTTCAACGTAAGGGTAGTCACCATAAGCTAAATCAGCTTTTAATACGGTATTAGAAGCAACTTGTGCCGGTGTTGCAACCCAAACTTCATGAGCTTGTACGAGCGCAGAGAAGCCAAGTAGTGCTGCAATTAATGTTTTTTTCATTGTCTTTCCTTTTTAATCAATAAATCAATTTATAGAAAGTCTTCGATAGGGCGGACGAGTATAACTAAAAAGAAATGATGAGACGAATGAAAAAAGTTGATTTTGTGAGGAGCTTCACATTTTTTTAACAAAAAAGTGCGGTCAATAAAACGATTGTTTTTCTGATCGCACTTGTTTTAAATAAAAAGCTAAATAGGCTTATTTTTTAGATGGTTTAATGGCTAATAAATTGCAGCTTAATTTACTAATTACATGTTCAGCTGTATTACCTAGTAACGCTGCAGATAAACCCGTTCTTCCCACTGTGCCTAAAATCACTAATTCAGCTTCAATTTCTTTCGCCACTTCAGGAATCACCTCTTCAGGGAAACCTTCGCGTACATGGGTATGATCTTCATCAATACCAAATTTTTGACGTAAGGCTTTCATATTGATAAGGTGTTGACCACGAATACCATTTTCATAACCTGAAGTATTAAATTCAGGTAAATCAATCGCCATATTAATTGGTGCAACAGGGTAGGCTGCCACTAAATGTACGTTACCACGGTTTAAGTTTTCCGCTAAATTAATACCTGTTGAAACTAATTCTTGATTGAATTCATCTTGATATTCTTGTTCACCCGACACATTAACAGCGACTAAAATACGGCGTTGGTGTTTCCAGTCACCATCACGTACCATTAATACAGGGATTGGACATTTACGTAACAATTGCCAATCTACCGGTGTGAAAATCAATGAAGTAAAGCTTTCTTCATCTTTA
Source organism: uncultured Haemophilus sp. (assembly GCA_963548985.1). Taxonomy (GTDB): domain Bacteria; phylum Pseudomonadota; class Gammaproteobacteria; order Enterobacterales; family Pasteurellaceae; genus Haemophilus_D. The sequence goes on from CAUUXN010000012.1 coordinate 20,292, forward strand.
GTATATTTCACAACGAGGTCATATTGATTTTTTTCAACTTCTTCACGAATTGTATCTGCTTCATTACTGCTCCATACAATGTGAGATTCAAATTCAATTTCTGGATCCGCATATTTATCTAAATAAAATTGGACGGCTTGACGTTGTTGTTCAATGGCTATTTTATGCATTTGACTACGTTCTTCCGAGGAAAGAAGCGCAGACATTTCATAAGATAGGTCATAGACACTCAACAGAGTGGTGATTTTTACTTTTGTTTCATTTTGCTGTTCTTTTACAAGTCGAACAGCACGAGCAAGTGCATATTGTTTTTCGTTATCAGGGTTGAGTACAACAAGAATATTATTAAATTTCATAAAGCCTCCAAGATATGAGATATCAATAGGATAGAAAAGATTTTAAATGATGACAAGAACCGATCGTAAAAAAAGTGATCTCGTGCAAGTTTTTTTGTTTCAAATACTAAAAAAGCGTGAATATTCACGCTTTTTATCTATTCAGCTAACTGGATTTTAGTTTTATGTACACCAGTTAAATCAATTAAGGCATTTATATCATTAATAGTAATGTATTTTCCTTGAACAGAGAGTACACCTAATTTTTGAAAACGTCCAAGCAAACGACTGATGGTCTCAACCGTTAGGCCAAGATAGTTACCAATATCGCTACGAGTCATGGTTAAACGGAATTCTTTCGCAGAGAAACCACGAGCTGAATAGCGTTTGGATAGGTTATGGATGAATGCGGCTAAACGTTCTTCTGCATTCATTTTAGACAGTAATAAAATCATTTCTTGATCACTTTTGATTTCACTACTCATTAAACGCATAATTTGTTGACGAAGCTTAGGCATTTTGCCGGATAGGTCATCTAAGATATCAAAGGGAATCTCACATACCATAGCAGTTTCCAATGCTTGTGCAAAACTCGGGTGTTGCATATTGGTGATCGCATCGAAACCGACTAAATCACCCGGTAAGTGAAAAGAGGTAATTTGTTCTTCGCCCGCTTCACTAATGGTATAAGTTTTAATGGTACCGGAACGAATCGCATAAATAGAATTAAGCGTGTCGCCCGCTTTAAAAAGGACTTGAGATTTTTGTATAGGCTTTTTACGCTCGATGATGTTATCAAGCTGATCGAGCTCATGTTCGTTCAATGTGAAAGGAATACAAAGTTGACTAATGCTGCAATCTTGGCAGTGAATCGCACAACCACCAGATTGAACTCTGCGCCCTGATTTGGTTTCTGAAACGAAATTCTTCATTAGTTCCTCAAATCGATAAATATAGTGTAAAATTGATCTAACGCAATTATTCTACCACTAAATAGTCAATTTAAGAAGTTATCTACGAGTAAATAGGTATGGCAGCAGAAAAATTAACCAAAAAGCGTTTAATACAAATTATTATCATGTTGATTATTTTGGTCAGTGCATTTGTTTGGCGATATATATTGCAATAAGTGCGGTCAAATTTTTCATTATTTTAGCGTATAAAAAAGAGCCACGATTTTGTGGCTCTTTGTTTTAAAGTTTAAGCCAGATTACCATTCGTAACCGACACCCGCACCCACAGTAAATTGACCGCGAGTATCTGCAGCACCGTTCACGTTGGTTGACCAGTGACCATTATCAGAGTTACGAGATGCTTTAATTGCAATTGCACTTTCACCGCGGTGATGAGCTACGCCGGTTGATACCATGCTCTTGCCATCTTTACGTGCAGATGGAGCAGAAGCGATAGCTGCAACGCCTGCAATGCCTGCGCGAGATTTACGGTCAACATCATTAACTTTCTTATTTAAAGTATTAATTGCTTTAGTATTGTTAGCGATGTTTTGAGTGTTGGTAGCAATATTTTTAGTATTGTTAGCCACATCATTTTTCACTTTATTTAATTGTGAAACATTAACCGCATCGTTATCATTTTCACCATTTGCGACGTTGATAACTTTTTTGTTACCTGCATTAATTCCATTTTGATCAATTTTGATATTGGAATTATTAATGGTATAAGAATTTGCTTTGATGTCTTTTTTGGTACTAACAGTATAAGTTTTGACTTGGTTAGCATCATCGTAAACTTCTTTTACATCAATGTTATCGCCAGCTTTTACTTTTACGTCAGATGTACGTTGACGAATATTATCAATACGCGTTTTATTTTTGCCTACTTGGTCAGCAACCATATAAAGTTGAGAACCGTTGATTGCATCAGTAGAAGTAGCAGAAATCTCACCTGCACCTACGTTAATAATTTGGCGTGTATGTGGCGTAATGGTTACTGTACGACCTGGAGTTGAGTGATCTGGTGGCGTGTAAGTTTCAGTTTTGTCTGAACCAACAGAAACAACAGCTACAGGCGTGTTACCTGCAAAACCACTGTATGTAATACCGTTAACTGTTGCAGTATTTTCTTGTGTTGCTGAACGAGTAATAGTGCCAGAGCCTAAGGCAACAGAGTTATCATCTTTTGCATAAGAGTCTTTCGATAAGGCTACGCTTTTTTCGCCTTTAGCATTAGCTGAATCGCCTAGTGCAGTAGACCATTTACCTGTAGATGTTGCTGATGCACCAATAGCAACAGCAGAGCCACCTGTAACAGTTGAATCGTTACCAATCGCTACAGCTGAATCGCCAGAGGCTACAGAACCAGTACCTACAGCCAATGAGCTTGTACCACTAGCATTCGCTTGTGAACCATAAGCATTACTATTTTGACCACTTGCTTTTGCTGCTTGACCAATTGCAACAGTTTCGTTTGCTAATGCACTAGCAGCAGTACCAATTGCAGTTGCATTAGCTGAGCTTGCAGTTGCACCGAAGCCAATTACAGTTGCATTTGAAGTTGATGTGTCTGTAATTTTATTATCATTACCAGCAACAAAAACGTTTTTGCCAACGACTTCATTATTTAAACCAAATACGCTTGCTTTATTTGTGTTTTTATCCACAACAACATCTTTTTCTGGTGTGCCGATTACACGCTGAGCACCTACTTTATTATGTGCACCATATCCAAGAGAATGATCGGCATAAACTTTGTTATCATCACCAACACTTTGGGTAAAATGACCATATGCATCATTCCCATCACCAATCGCATTTGCTTGTTCACCTTTCACCACATTTTGATTACCGATGGCAGAACTTGAACCTTGGCTTTCTTCAGCTTCAGCAGCAGGAATAGAATAGATTTGGTTTTGCTGACCAATAGCTGTATGTCCAGGACCTTTAACGTTAGTCGCTTCTATTGTTTTGTTTGCATTAACAGCGTCTTGTGTCGTGATATTCAGAATGTTTCCATCAGCAGCATTCGCTACAGCAACATTCACCCCAATAATTAATGCCGTGATAGCATTAAATTTAAAATTTTTCATAATGTCCTCGCTTGAGTTTCTTCTTTAATTACATAAATGTGATAAAAGAATTTCATTAGAGCAGTGTAAATATACATAAATATTATAATAGGACGCATTGAAGAATGGATTAACTATATGATTTGTAATGTCTTATTAGAGATTGCAAATATCATTTTTCTCTATTCAGTAAACGATTGCGTACCTAGGCAACGATTATAGATAGGTTTTTTGTATAGAAAAGTAAATGAGCATGGTTATTTTGTAAAGAATTGTAAATTCTGTCTGAATATTGTTCGATTATTAGAAAATATATTTCCTTATTTAAGTTAAGGATATTTTAAATTTAAAAAGTGCGGTCAATTTGCAAGAAGATTTTCAAGATTGAGAAAAAATCCTGTATAATCTTAAAAATTTTTTGTTCAATTTTAAAGCTTTTGTAACCGAATGATCGAAACCTCACAAACTATTCCTGAACTCGTCTCATGGGCGAAAGAGCGGGAATTTTCGTTAAATCTGCCGACAGAGCGCTTGGTGTTTTTGCTGGCAATCGCCATCTATAACAACGAACGTTTGGACGGTGAGATGCTAGAAGCCGATTTGGTGGATATTTTCCGCCATACAGCCAATGCTTTTGACCAATCAACGGATGCGATTGCCACCCGTGCCAATAATGCTATCAATGAATTGGTGAAACAGCGTTTTCTTAACCGTTTCAGCAGTGAATTTACTGAAGGCCTTTCCATTTATCGTCTCACCCCACTAGGTGTTGGCGTATCAGATTATTATATTCGTCAGCGTGAATTTTCTGCATTGCGTCTTTCTGTACAGCTCTCTATTGTGGCTGATGAAATTCAGCGTGCATCCGATGCAGCAGAAGAAGGTGCAACAAAAGGGGAGAGTGAGCACTTTTGGCGTCGGAATGTTTTTGCTCCGTTAAAATATTCTGTGGCAGAAATTTTCGATAGTATTGATTTGTCACAACGTGTGATGGATGAAAATCAGCAAAGTATTAAAGAAGAAATTGCGAATTTACTTACCAAAGATTGGCAGGCAGCAATTTCTAGTTGTGAACGTTTATTAGATGAAACTTCAGGTAATTTACGTGAGTTACAAGACACTTTAAATGCAGCAGGTGATAAGTTACAGGCACAATTATTACGTATTCAAGATTGTGTGATTGGTCATGATGAGCTGTATTTTATTGAACAATTAATCACTGATTTACAATCTAAGCTCGACCGCATTATTAGCTGGGGGCAACAAGCCATCGATTTATGGATTGGCTATGACCGTCACGTGCATAAATTTATCCGTACCGCCATTGATATGGATAAAAACCG
>CAUUXN010000013.1:0-24746 GCA_963548985.1 uncultured Haemophilus sp.
TTGATTGGGATAAAGTGAATAGCAATCCATTTTTCTGTCCAGATGAAAGTGCGGTTGAAAAATTTGATGAATTAATCCGTGAATTGAAAAAAGAAGGCGATTCGATTGGGGCAAAGCTAACTGTGATTGCAGAGAATGTTCCTGTTGGTTTAGGTGAGCCCGTTTTTGATCGACTTGATGCAGATTTAGCCCATGCTTTAATGGGGATTAATGCCGTTAAAGGCGTAGAGATTGGCGACGGCTTTGCAGTGGTTGAACAGCGTGGCAGTCAACATCGTGATGAAATGACACCCAATGGTTTTGAAAGTAACCATGCTGGCGGTATTTTAGGGGGCATTAGCTCAGGACAGCCAATTATTGCAACGATTGCATTGAAACCGACATCCAGTATCACGATTCCAGGCCGTTCCATTAATTTAGCGGGAGAGTCTGTGGAAGTGGTGACAAAAGGCCGTCATGATCCTTGTGTGGGGATTCGTGCAGTACCCATTGCGGAGGCCATGGTCGCGATCGTGTTACTCGATCATTTATTGCGTTTTAAGGCGCAGTGTAAATAACTATTTTAAATTAAGCTTCTTGTGCTCTTTTATTGAAGAGAAATCAACTTATTTTAGGATATCTTATGAATAAATCTTTAGCAAAATTACTTTCAAGTGCGGTTGTTTTAGGGAGTGTTTTTTTCTCGCTACAAACAACAGCCTCGCCACAAGATTGGCAACGAATTAAACGTCCAATTCCTGCAATAGATGGTAAAGCAAATCCAATTGGCAGCTATTCGAATGGTTGTATTATCGGGGCGGAGCCATTGCCTTATAAAGGTGAGGGATACCAAGTGATTCGTATGAATAAAAATCGCTACTATGGTCATCCGGATATGATTGCCTATTTACAGCGTCTTGGACAAAAAGCGAAGTCAGCAGGCTTACCAACGATGTTAGTTGGGGATATTGCTATGCCAGGTGGTGGTCGCTTTTTAACGGGGCATGCAAGCCATCAAATGGGATTAGACGCGGATATTTGGTTGCGCATGGGGACCATGACAGACAGTGAAGCGTTAAATTCTGACGGAAAAGGCTTGCTTGTGGTGAACCGTCAAACACAACGTGTTGATGAAAATGTATGGAATAACAATCATGCAACGTTAATTAAATTGGCTGCGCAAGATCCCAAAGTGACCCGTATTTTTGTGAACCCAGCGATTAAATTAAAACTTTGTCAGACTGCGGGTGATGATCGTGCTTGGTTACACAAAATTCGTCCATGGTTTGGGCATGATTCACACTTCCACGTTCGCATTGCTTGCCCGAAAGATGCTGCTTATTGTGAAGATCAAGCACCGGTACCAGCAGGCGATGGTTGTGGCGATGAACTTTATTCTTGGCTTGAACCTGCAAAACCAGGTTCAGGCTCTTCTAAACCAAAAGTGACACCACCAGAGCCGTTTTTATGCCAACAGGTGTTGAGTTCGCCAAATAGTAGTGAATGGTTAGAGTAGGAGTTAAATCATGGAGTTGGGGATTGATATATTAGCCATGCTTTTTGCTGCTGCCTTTATTGCCGCATTTATTGATGCGATAGCGGGTGGCGGAGGCTTAATTACAATCCCTGCCTTATTAATGACAGGCATGCCACCAGCGATGGCGTTAGGTACAAATAAATTACAAGCGTTCGGTGGCGCGTTGTCGGCAAGTATTTACTTTCTGCGTAAAAGAGCGGTCAATTTATCGGAGTTTTCTTTCATCTTACTGGTGATTTTTATCGGCTCGGTGATTGGTACGTTACTCATACAAAATTTAGATGCATCATTAATTAAAAAAGGGCTTCCATTTCTCATTTTAGCGATCGGCTTATACTTTTTATTTACGCCTAAATTGGGCGAAAGTGATCGCAAACAACGAATTTCTTATACTGTTTTTGCGTTATGTTTTGGCTCTCTTCTGGGTTTTTATGACGGCTTTTTCGGGCCTGGGACGGGTTCATTAATGAACCTAGCTTGTGTGACGTTACTTGGATTTAACCTAACCAAAGCCACCGCCCATGCGAAAGTGATGAATTTAACCTCAAATTTAGCCTCATTAATTTTCTTCCTAATTGGTGGTCATGTGATTTGGACTGTCGGTTTAGTGATGATGGCAGGAAGCCTGATAGGTGCAAATTTAGGTGCTAAAATGGTGATGGCAAAAGGCAAACAACTGATCAGACCGATGGTGGTGATTATGTCATTTATCATGACGATAAAAATGGCGTATGATCAAGGTTGGTTTCATTTTTAACAATTGATTATGACAGATTCTCAGAAAAAATTACGTATTACGGCACGAACGGGCTATGAGCCACATTTTTCATGGTCATATTTGCACCCGAAAAATTGGGGTATTTGGCTTGGTATTTTTGTGCTTTTGTTACTCGCTTTTGTGCCGTTTCGTTTACGCGATAAAATAGCCGAGAAACTGGCTCGTGCACTCGCGAAAAAAATTGGTAAACCACGTATTCGTGCAGAAATTAATTTGAAACTCTGTTTCCCAGATTGGACAGATGAGAAACGTAACAAAGTAATTGAAGAGATGTTTGTGACTGTCGCACAAGTAATGCTTGGTATTGGCGAAATTGCCATTCGTTCTAAAAAACATTTACAAAAACGTAGTGAATTCATTGGCCTTGAGCATATCAAGCAAGCGAAAGCCGAAGGGCATAACATCATTTTGATGGTGCCACATGGTTGGGCGATTGATGCCTCTGGCATTATTTTGCATACACACGGTATGCCGATGACATCAATGTATAACCCTCACCGAAATCCATTAGTAGATTGGTTATGGACTTTAGCTCGTCAGCGTTTTGGCGGGAAAATGCATGCTCGCCAAAATGGGATTAAGCCATTTTTAGCGCACATCAAGCAAGGTCAAATGGGATACTATCTTCCAGATGAGGATTTTGGTGCCGAGCAAAGTGTCTTTGTGGATTTCTTTGCCACTTATAAAGCCACACTTCCTGGGTTAAACAAAATGGCGAAATTGGCAAAAGCGGTGGTTATTCCAATGTTTCCACGCTATAACGCTAAGAATGGCAAGTATGAAATGGAAATTCGCCCACCTATGCAATTAAGCGACGATCCTGAGCAATCAGCTCGTGCGATGAACGAGGAAATTGAATATTTTGTTACACCAACCCCCGAACAATATGTCTGGATTTTACAGCTTCTTCGTACGCGAAAAGACGGGGAAGATATTTACCCAGATTAATTCATTTTATTTATAAAAGTGCGGTCAAAATTCACCGCACTTTTGTATTTTTATATGCTAGAATGCGAGCCTAAAAACAGGATTTTTTCTTACTCTTTTTTGAGCAATTATTTATGAACAAACAACTTGAATTAATCAAATCTTCTATCAAATCTATCCCAAATCATCCAAAAGAAGGCATCATTTTCCGTGATATCACGAGCTTACTCGAAGTGCCTGCGGCTTTCAAAGCCACAATCGATTTGATCGTTGAAAAGTATAAAGATCAAGGTCTCACAAAAGTAATTGGTACCGAGTCTCGTGGATTTATTTTTGGTGCGCCAGTTGCATTAGCATTAGGCTTGCCATTTATCCCCGTTCGTAAACCGGGCAAATTACCTCGTGAAGTGATTGCACAGTCTTATCAATTAGAATACGGTCAAGACACCCTTGAATTGCACACTGATGCGATTTCACAAGGCGATAATGTGTTAATCATTGATGACTTGTTGGCAACAGGTGGTACAGTTGAAGCTACCGTGAAATTAGTTCAACGTTTAGGTGGTGAAGTGAAACATGCTGCCTTTGTGATTAATTTGCCAGAATTAGGGGGCGAAAAACGCTTACGTGATTTAGGCATTGATTGCTACACCTTAGTGAATTTTGAAGGCCATTAATTTTTAAAGAGATGCAATGAGCTACCAAGTTTTAGCCAGAAAATGGCGACCAAAAAACTTTTCTGAAGTAGTGGGGCAAAGCCATGTACTCACTGCTTTGGAAAACGGTTTAAAAGAAAACCGTTTGCATCATGCTTATTTATTTTCCGGCACCCGTGGCGTGGGTAAAACCTCTATTGCTCGTTTATTTGCGAAAGGCTTGAACTGCGTAAACGGTATTACTGCCGATCCTTGCGGTGAATGTGAAAACTGCAAAGCGATCGAAGCTGGCAACTTTATTGATTTAATTGAAATCGATGCGGCTTCTCGTACCAAAGTAGAAGATACGCGTGAGTTATTAGACAATGTGCAATATAAGCCGGTAGTAGGGCGTTATAAAGTCTATCTTATCGATGAAGTGCATATGCTTTCCCGCCATTCTTTCAATGCGTTGTTAAAAACCTTGGAAGAACCACCTGAATATGTGAAATTTCTACTCGCGACAACGGATCCGCAAAAATTGCCAATTACGATTTTATCCCGTTGTATGCAATTTCATCTCAAAGCATTAGATGAACCGCAAATTTCAGCACATCTTAATCGGGTGCTTACTGCCGAAAATATTTCCTTTGATGCGCCAGCATTAGATAAATTAGCCAAAGCAGCACAGGGTAGTATTCGTGATAGCTTAAGTTTAACGGATCAAGCCATTGCCATGGGCAACGGTAAGGTTTCTACCGATGTGGTGAATACCATGCTTGGGCTATTAGATGAAGACCAACCGATTGAAATCATTTACGCCTTACATCAAGGTAACGGTGAGCGTTTAATGAAAACCATCCAAACGGTGGCAGAAAAAGCGGGCGATTGGGATGAATTATTGGCAGAGACGGCTGAGAAATTACATCAAATTGCATTAATGCAGTTACTCGCTAAAAATGCTACGGACGAAAACGATCATCTTGGTTTTCTTGCTAAACATATTTCACCGGAAGACGTACAATTTTTCTATCAAGTGATTGTATCGGGTCGAAAAGAATTAACCTCTGCTCCAAATCGTCGAATTGGTGCAGAAATGACACTATTGAGGGCATTGGCATTCCACCCAAAGTTCCTTACGGCAGCACAAACGCCTAAACAAGGCGGGCTATCCCCTGAACAAAATACACAGAAAAGTGCGGTTGAAAATCAGCCTGTTTCTGGGTATGTGGATATGCCGGTGCTGTCGCAAAACATCAAAGCAAATTATTCTGCACAAGCGAAAAAGCCGATGGTTCAATCGACAGTTGTGCATTCTTCACCTTCTCAACCTGTTTCCACGCAAACCACATCTTCATTGAATTTAGCTAGCCTTGCTGCGCTAGAGGCATTGAATCAATTAACGCAAATTGAGCAATCAGAGCGCCAACATCATCATGATGAACAACAAGCTGCAGTGGAAGAAACTTTGCATCATCTCCAAGCGTTAGATGAGCAAAAAAATTCACCAAAAATGACCGCACTTCCTGTGCGAGAGATGACACCTCCAAAAGCGACGCAAACGAAAGCAGCAGTGTCAAATCCAATTACTCAACAAGCAGAAGCGTTAAAGCAAAGTATTGAGACGGTTGAAAATACTATTGATGACAATGCTGAAATAGATGCGGAAGAGCAAGAAATTCTGGATGCGGAAACCTATCGTTGGGAGTGGAGCAACCCGGATTTAGCCAAGGTGGATAGCGGTGTGCGTCCTTCTGATATTAAACAGGCAATGTTGAAAGATGTGACACCAGAGTTGCGTGAGAAAATTATTCAAATTACGCAAAAACAAGATCCTTGGACGGATATTGTCGAACGTTCAGGCGTGATTGGCTTTTCAAAAGAGTTGGCATTAAATTGCTTCATTAAGTCTCAAACAGAAGATGAAATTCAACTCGGGCTTCATTCTGAAAAAGCGCATTTAAAACAAGATCGAAATATTAAAAATTTAGTGGAACATCTTGAACGTTTATATGAAAAACCAGTCAAATTGTCGATTTTTGTTGAAGATTCCGATGTTTTAACACCGATGGATTACCGTAAAAAGGTTTATCAAGACTTACGTGAACAGGCGCGTACGGATTTGCAGCAAGATAAAAAACTGCTTTTATTACAAAAAGAGTTTGATGCGAAGTTGGATGTCGAAAGCATTAGACCAGTCTAAAACTCATTTCTCTAAATTTTAACTTTATAAAGGAAAGAATATGGCGTTTAGCTCTCTTTTTACCCTTATTGATGACATTGCATCGATTCTTGATGATGTCGCTTTGATGACCAAAATAGCAGCCAAGAAAACTGTTGGCGTGGTAGGCGATGACTTAGCCTTAAATGCTAATCAGGTAACGGGGGCATCTTCCGATCGTGAATTACCCATTGTTTGGGCAGTCACCAAAGGATCGTTAGTCAATAAAGTCATTTTAATTCCAATTGCTTTACTGCTTTCTGCGTTTTTACCTTGGTTGATCGTGCCACTTCTGATGATAGGTGGGGCGTATTTGTGTTTTGAAGGTGTAGAGAAAATTCTACATAAATTTATTGCTCATGAAGAGCACGAAGAAAAAACAACCTTTAATGAAGCCGCTAAAATTAAAGGGGCAATTCGTACCGATTTTATTCTTTCCGCTGAAATTATCATTATTGCATTAGGTGAATTAACTGAAGCCAGCTTGCTGACACGTATTATTTCCCTTTCGGTAGTGGGTATCGGGATTACTATTTTTGTTTATGGCTTAGTGGCATTGATTGTTAGAGCGGATGATTTCGGTTTATACCTTATCAAAAAAGGTGGTGTGGCGAAGTCAATCGGGAATGCAATTTTAGTGATTATGCCTAAATTTATGCGTTCACTTAGTTTTATCGGTACGCTTGCGATGTTCTTAGTCGGTGGTGGTATTTTCGTACATAATGTGGATTTCATTCATCATTTACTTGCTGATTATCAATTAGCGAATGGCTTATTAGGTAATGTGGCGACGTTAGTCGTGGGTGTGATTGTAGGCGCGATTGCTTGTGCGATTGTATTACCCGCGATGAAATTATTTGGTAAACACTAAAAACGAGATAAAAAATAACCGCACTTTGATGCTTTCAAAGTGCGGTTATTTTATGGATGGAACAGATTATTGGCGAGAAGTGTAATCACCTACACAAACCCATTTATAACTGGTTAAGGCTTCTAATCCCATTGGGCCGCGAGCGTGAAGTTTTTGAGTACTTACCGCCACTTCAGCACCTAAACCAAATTGTCCGCCATCGGTAAATCGGGTACTTGCATTCACATACACGGCTGCTGCATCCACTTGATTGATAAATTGTGTGGCTAGTCGTTGATTTTCCGTCAAGATACTTTCTGAATGTTGTGTGCCATATTCACGAATGTGAGCAATCGCCGCATCCATATCTTCAACCACCACAACATTGAGATCCAATGAGCCCCATTCTTGGCGTAGCGCTTGTTCAGTCACTTCTTGCACATCGACATTTGCAGCTTGAAGAATCGAAAGTGCGGTCGATTTTGCATGGAATTTTACTTTTTTCTCGGCTAAATATTTCGCGAGTTTTGGTAGGAAAGCATCAGCAATCGAGCGCTGAACTAAAAGTGTTTCCAGCGTATTACATGTGCTTGGACGTTGGCATTTTGCATTAGCAATCACCGCAAGGGCTTTTTCTTGGTCAGCACTTTCTTCCACAAAAAGATGGCAAACGCCTACACCACCGACAATCACAGGAATAGTGGAATGTTGTTTACAAAGCTCATGTAAGCCTGCACCGCCACGAGGAATAATCATATCCACATAACGATCCAATTTAAGCAGTTGCATCACAAGTTCACGATTCGGATCGGTAATGGCTTGGACTGCATGGCGTGGTAGTCCAGCTTGTTCAAGGGCATTTTGTACCACTTCTACTAAAATTTGGTTGGAATGTTGCGTTTCTTTTCCACCACGTAAAATCACGGCATTACCGGTTTTTAAGCAAAGGCTTGCCACATCAATGGTTACATTGGGACGTGCTTCGTAAATGGTACCAATTACGCCAAGCGGTGTACGAACGCGTTCGATTTTTAATCCGCTATCTAAGGTGCCCCCATCAATAATTTTTCCCACTGGATCAGTGAGAGAAATCACATGGCGGACATCATTCGCAATACCTTTTAGGCGCTCTTCGGTTAATAAAAGGCGATCAATTAAGGCTTCAGATAAGCCGTTTTGTTTCGCAATTTCAATATCTTTTTGGTTCGCGGCTAGAATACGCTCCGCTTGTTGTTCTAATTGATCTGCAATAATGCTGAGCGCATGATTTTTTTCAGTGGTGTTTAACTGCGCTAAAATAAAGGCTGCATCTTTGGCCTGTTTGCCCATTTGTTCTAACATATCGAATCCCTTGTTATTGCAACAAAAATATGGTGTAGCTTATCGTAAAAATGCGTAAGGTGAAATGATTAAAATTAAGGATTTTGTGAATTAGGTGTGATGATTTATCATTTGATAGATTTTGTATTGGTGTTTTGTAAGCTCGGCCTATTTTGAAAATAGTCTCCGGTGGGGTAACCAATTACTTGCAGTAAAGCTAGATTTTAAATAAGGTGATTAAAAATGAGACTAAATAAATTTGTTAGGATAGTAATAGCCTCTATTTTTTCTGTTAGTTTTATTTACTTTACCTTAGTATTGAGAAACGATATAACACCGAGCTTTAATCATTTCTTTTATAATTTATTAATATGGGGTCCATTTTTTATTTTTGTTCTTTTAGGGGCTTCTTACTATCAAAAAATTTATGATGAAGAATCTTTAAAAAAGATTGAAAAGGCTAAAAAATTAAAAGAAATGAAGAAATTAAAGAAAAGGAAATCTTAGATATATCGTCCTATTACGGTAGAGCAGACAAATATCCAAGCTGACTTCCTAATGTGTCACATATTTTGACATGATGTTATTTCGTTTTCTTCGGTAACTTATCATTTGTTTCATCATCTTGCTCTTGGAAATCGAAAACAGGTAATCCCCAACCAAATCGAACAGCAAGTAAACGTAATGCAAAACCACTGAATAATGTGAGTAAAATTGAAAGCGTGTGTTCTACTTGAATGTATTGTAATGCCATATACATAGCGGCAGAGAAGAATGATACGCTCGCGTAAAGTTCTTTTTGGAACACAAGGGGAATGCGGTTACAAAGTAAATCACGTAATACACCACCAAATGCACCTGTCACGGTTGCAGCAATGGATGTCACGGTAAAGCCATAACCCATATCAATGGCAATCTGCGCACCGATAATGGAATACACGATTAATCCCAAGGCATCTAACACCAAGAAAATCGTGCGGAAGTAGCGCATGAAATGTTTGATGAAGGGGGCGATAAAAACCGTTAATACAGCTGCACCAGCCACCATAATGAAATATTCTGGATGTTTAACCCAGCCAAGCGGGTAGTGTCCAAGTAATACATCGCGTACCGAACCGCCACCAATCGCCGTCACACAGGCGATAATAATTACCCCAAAAATATCCATTTTTTCTCGTCCAGCGGCTAATGCACCGGTAATTCCTTCGGCAGTTATTCCAATAATATAAAGTACGCTTAATAGCATTTTTTTTGTGGTTCCTAAAGTGCGGTTATAATTTTGCTTATTTTAAAAGGGAATGAGTCAAAATGCACGAAAGCCATTAAAAAAAGCTGTAAATTTTGGCATAATGACGCCTTCTTTTTCTAATCGAGAATCTTATGTCAGAAGAACAATCCAAACCCTTAGCCGCATTTCTTGCTCTCTTGCCAATTGGGTTGCTATTAATTATCGAATTTTTTGCAGAGTCTTTGCAATCTGCTGAAAAACTGATTCCTCATTTAGCCTTTGGTGTGCTGATTGCTCAGCTACTTTGTTTGGTTGCCTTTATTAAAGGCGAAATTTGTCCAGGACAACGCGGACGTTTAATCAAAGCAAATGTCTGTTTTGCACTTTATTGGTTAGTTTGGCTTGGAATGAGCTTAGCCTCACCACATCATTACGTGATGACTGATATTGTCAGCTTATGCGGGTTATCTGCCGTATATGCAGTGTGGAAACAACCTAAAGATGAATCGGCTCGTCGTGGTTTTCTCTTAATGGCATCGTTGGTGAGTGGATTGGGTGTAATTGCCTATTTGATGATTTTCTTTGGCAATCCAATATCAAATTTCGTGCAATATAATCTATTGGCACAAGCGGTGATGGGTGTATTGTTAGCGAATTTATGTTTATCTGTTTCTCGTAATCGTTTACAAGGTTTTATTGCATTACTGCCATTATTGATGATTTTATTGCTTGCGCTAAATGCCTTGGCAGTACTGATCTTTATTATTTATCAAGGTGTAAGTGCGGTCAGTTTTGATGGTGTTTTCGCATACGGTATTTATTTTGTTCTTCATTTAGTAATAGCAGGGGTATTGCTTTTGCACAGTGTTAATAAATGGAAACTCAGTTATAACAGCTTACTCATTTTATTCTTTATGGCGGCGAGTTTGGCTGTCTGGGCGATGTTTATTTAATGGATAAAGTAAAATCTTACGCCGCCCCGATGTTAGTCGTGGGCTGTGTGCTATTCGGTTTAGGAAGCCTAATTGTTAAGTTTGTGCCAGTGGGTGGTTATGCCATTGCATTTTGGCGTTTACTTATTGCCTCTTTTATTTTCTGGTTTTTAATGAAATTAAAAAGACAGCGTTTTCCTAAAAGTCGTAAAGCGATGATGTATGCCGTATTCTCTGGTATCTTTTTAGCCTTTGATTTATCTTTTTGGCATGAAAGTGTATATGCAGTGGGGCCAGGCATTTCAACCTTGTTGAATAGCCTGCAGATTTTCTTTTTGGCAGCAATTGGCTATTTTTTCTTTGGCGAACGCCAAACTAAACTACAAATGCTAAGCCTTTTTTTAGCCGTTGCGGGTGTAGTCTTAATCTCAGGGGAAGAGTTACAACATAATTTTGACGGTATGTACGGCATTATCATTGGGCTCATTTCTGCAGGCATGCTTGCCGCTTCAATGATTATGATTAAAAAAGTACACGAAGAAGAACCCACAGCTTTATTTTCGTTAATGTTTATTTTGAGTTTAAGTGGTGCGCTTGTCTTAATTATTCCTTCGCTAATTTTTAATTCTGATAATCTTTATCCAACCACCTTCAGAGATTGGGGATTGGTGTTCATTTATGGTGCAGTGATGCAATGTGTCGCCTGGGGCATGATTGCTTATACCATTCCTTATTTATCGTTAGGCTTAACGGGTTTATTACTGCTTTCTGAACCCGTGGTGGCGCTTGTGATTGATTATTTTGGATTGGATAAGCCAATCAATCATTGGCAATGGGCGGGGGCAGTGCTGACATTAGTGGCGATTTATCTAGGCTCTCAAAAAAACAAAACCGCTTAAAACAAAAAAGTGCGGTAAATTTCACCGCACTTTGTCTTCACATTAAACCAATTACTCAGCTGCTTTCTTTTTCTAGTATTGATAGAGCTCGTCTTTAATCCGTAATTTTTCTTTTTTCAAGTTCTCAATTTCCGTATGAGTAGCGAGTTCTATGTTATCAATCTTATTTTTGATCTCTTGGTCTAATGCATTGTGTTTTTCAAACAAGCGATCGAAATAAGCATCTTTGTTTTTGAGATTAGTAATTAAATCGCGAAATTCAGGAAACATAGGTTACTCCTCTTGGTTAACGTTCATTTTCATTATAGAACTTTTTTTTGCTGTTTCTAGTGCCTCATTCTCAGAATTTGACAGAGATCACAAAATTAAATTATGGCAAAGTGCGGTCATAAAATTGGATGTTTTTGAAGAGGTTAATAAAAGAAAAATCAGGCTTTTAACTGGTTTATTTGCTCAAAGCACGCTAGAATAAAGGCATCTGTTTCATAATGA
Source organism: uncultured Haemophilus sp. (assembly GCA_963548985.1). Taxonomy (GTDB): domain Bacteria; phylum Pseudomonadota; class Gammaproteobacteria; order Enterobacterales; family Pasteurellaceae; genus Haemophilus_D. The sequence goes on from CAUUXN010000013.1 coordinate 11,799, forward strand.
AAAATAGGGAATTCCAATGATCGATCCAAATTTACTCCGTAATAATCTGGCTGAAGTAGCAGAAAAATTAAAAGTAAAACGTAACTTTATTCTTGATACGGAAAAACTTACCGCATTAGAAGAACAACGCAAAGATTTACAAGTAAAAACTGAAACATTACAAGCAGAGCGTAATGCGCGTTCTAAAGCTATTGGTGCGGCAAAAGCACGTGGTGAAGACATTGCACCATTATTGGCTGAAGTAGATAACATGGGCGAACAGCTTAATGAAGCGAAGTCCCTACTAGATGCGGTGTTAGCAGAAATCAATCAAATCGCATTAAGCATTCCAAACCTTCCAGCAGATGAAGTGCCATTAGGTAAAGATGATACTGAAAATAAAGAAATTTTACGTTGGGGTACACCGCGTACCTTTGATTTTGAGATCAAAGATCACGTGTCATTAGGTGAAGATGCCAATGGCTTAGATTTTGCAGCAGGGGCTAAATTAGCAGGTGCGCGCTTTGCGGTCATGAAAGGTCAAATTGCTAAAATGCACCGTGCGTTAGCGCAATTCATGTTAGATCTTCATACCGAACAACATGGTTATTTAGAAACCTATGTGCCTTATTTAGTTAACCATGCGACCCTTTATGGGACAGGCCAATTACCAAAATTCGGTGAAGATTTATTCCATACTTTAGCTTTAGAAGGTGAGCAACCTTACGCATTAATTCCAACAGCGGAAGTGCCGGTAACTAACCTTGTACGTGATGTGATTATTGATGAAGCAGAATTGCCAATCAAAATGACCGCACATACACCATGTTTCCGTTCTGAAGCGGGATCATATGGTCGTGATACCCGTGGTTTAATTCGTATGCACCAATTTGATAAAGTCGAAATGGTACAAATCGTCGATCCAGATAAATCTATGGAAGCGCTTGAAGAATTAACAGGACATGCAGAAAAAGTATTACAACTTTTAAATCTACCATATCGTAAAGTCTTACTTTGTACCGGAGATATGGGCTTTGGTTCTTGCAAAACTTACGACTTAGAAGTGTGGGTGCCTGCACAAAATACTTATCGTGAGATTTCTTCTTGCTCAAATATGTGGGATTTCCAAGCCCGTCGTATGCAAGCACGTTGCAAAGCGAAAGGGGATAAGAAAACTCGCTTAGTACACACATTAAATGGTTCTGGTTTAGCAGTCGGTCGTACTTTAGTCGCCGTGCTTGAAAACTACCAAAATGCAGACGGCTCAATTACGGTGCCAGAAGTATTACGTCCTTACATGGGCGGATTAGAAGTGATCTGCAAATAATCCAAAATATATAAATTCAATTTAGGGCTAATGTTTATTAGCCCTTTCTTTCATCTAGAGAAATGAGATTTTTATTCTAGTCTTTGAGATAAATCCACATCAATATTCATGCATTTAGAGGTAATCTTATAAGGTATCAATTTTTAGGAGAATAATAATGACTGATAAACGACCATTTCCATTACCAACAGGGTATTTTGCGATTCCATTAGGTTTAAGCGCTTTATCTTTAGCCTGGTTGCATATGGGCGATACGCTCTCTTTTTCTCGAAATGTGAGTGATATTATTGGCGTAACGTCTGTTTCAGTATGGGCACTTTTCGTCTTGCTCTATATTTATAAAATGATTTATTTCTCTCAAGAAGTACGAGATGAATATTGTTGTCCGATACGTTTTTCTTTTCTCGCATTAATACCGATTACAACGATGTTAAGCGGGGATGTTCTGTATCGTTGGTTTCCTCTTATTGGTGAGGGATTAATTTGGATCGGGACAATTGGGCAATTATTGTTTGCTTCAGTGCGTATTAGTGCGTTATGGAAAGATGGCACATTTGAGGAAAAATCGACACTGCCACCTTTTTATTTGCCCTCTGTGGCGACTAACTTTACAAGTGCCTCATCATTAGCCTTGTTAGGCTATCAAGATTTAGGCTATTTGTTCTTAGGTGCAGGGATGATTGCTTGGATTATTTATGAACCTGTGTTATTCCAACGTTTACGCGTGTTGCAGATTGAACCACAATTTCGTCCAACCATGGGGATCATTCTCGCACCGGCATTTGTAGGATCGTCAGCTTACTTATCGCTTAATGGAGGAGAGATCGATCTTTTCGTTAAACTCTTATGGGGATACGGTTTTTTACAAATGTTCTTTTTAATTCGTTTGTTCCCTTGGATTAGTGAAAAAGGACTGAATATTGGGTTCTGGGCTTTTTCATTCGGATTAGCTTCTTTAGCGAATGGAGCTGTTTCTTTTGTTCATCATAACGTACTGAGCGGATTGGCAAACGGTGCATTTATCTTTGCTAACTTGATGATGAGCGGTTTGGTGCTGATGACATTAGGAAAAATTTTCAAAGGACAATTTTGGTTAAAATAGCTTAAATAAAAAGTGCGGTTAAAAATGACCGCACTTTTTTTATGAATTTTTTAAATAACAACCTATCATTTACAAAAACTAGACATGTCGTTTTGCTGTTGATGTAAATGCAATTTTATCTGGTCGATAGCTAATACTCCCATATTGAAACGGTCGACCATCAGCCAAATAAGTGGTACTCGTCACATTCACAACCATGTCATACTCACCAAGATCGATCGCCTTTTTTTCTTCTTCATTTGCATAACGAAAGACAATTTTCCGTTGTGAGTGACTAATTTTTAATTTTAATTCGTTTTCTAAATAGTGATAAATAGAGTGCTCAGCGATTTCTCGGCTAATAAAAGGCACGATGCGGCGATCAAAATAAGAAACTTCGTATTCAACGGCTTCACCATCAATTTCACGCAGGCGACTGATGCGGTAGAAATCGATCTGATCATCGACATTAAAAATATGCATTAACTCTTCTTCACCTTGCACAATATACAAACTGGTTAATGTCGTTTTTACGTGGTGTGTTAAGGCACTATTTAATTCGCTAACGGTTTTAATTTCAGAAAGCATTTGTGGTTTAGATAAGTCATGCTCTAAAACAATTGAATTTCGGCCTTGTTGCTTTTGAATATAGCCATCAATTTCAAGTAAGGAAAGCGCTTTTCGAATAGTATCTTTAGAAAAACCATAGCTTTGCATGAGTTCATTTTCACTCGGAAGCTCTTGCAATGGCGCTAAATTACCATTGTTAATTTGGGTCTTTATCTCATTATAGACCTGCTTATACTTGCTCATTTTTAATCCTTTTATCTATCGTTGGTTCCATAGGTGTCGTCATAGCATATCATAAAATCATAAATGTTATACGTATAAAATGTGATATTAGTCACTCTTTTACGAAAATGTTCTAAACTTTTACGTATAAGTTGTTGCATAAAAATACGGTTAGGTTAGAATGAGCCAAAATGATAACTTCCTAGAGGAAATATTATGCTTACTCGTTCAAGTGGTGTTCTTATGCACATTACCTCGCTACCAAATGCATTCGGAATTGGTAGCTTTGGGCAATCGGCTTATGATTTTGTCGATTTTTTAGTTGAAACTAAACAAACTTATTGGCAAATTCTTCCACTTACTACCACCAGTTATGGTGATTCACCTTATCAATCTTTCTCTGCAATTGCAGGTAATACTCATCTTATTGATTTTGATCTATTAACCCAAATGGGCTTGTTGAAAGAAGCTGATTATGCATCAGTCAATTTTGGTGATGATCCAACTAGCGTGGATTATGAGCGCGTCTTCTATGCGCGCCGTCCGATTTTAGAAATAGCCGTGAAAAATTTTTTAGAGAATCAATCATTCCAAGCTGATTTCAAACACTTCGAGAAAAGCAATCGTTTATGGTTGGATGATTTTGCTGAGTTTATGGCAATTAAAGAGCATTTTGGCAATCAAGCATTGCAAAAATGGGATGATAAAAAAGCTGTGGCTCGAGATCCAAGTGCATTGGAAAAATATCGCACCATGTTAGCGGAGCAAATTCAGTACTTTAAAGTGACGCAATATTTCTTCTTCAAACAATGGACTGAATTAAAAAATTACGCAAATCAAAAAGGCATTCAGATCATCGGTGATATGCCGATTTACGTGGCTGCAGATAGCGTAGAGGTTTGGACAAAACCAGAACTCTTCCAATTAGATGAAGAACGCAATCCGCTTTTTGTTGCCGGGGTTCCAGCGGATCAATTCAGTGCAACAGGACAACTTTGGGGCAATCCGCTTTACGCTTGGGAAGAACATAAAAAACAAGGCTACGCTTGGTGGATTCACCGCATTGAAGAAAGCTTCAAAATTTATGATGTACTACGTATCGACCATTTCAAAGGTTTCTCTGATTATTGGCAAGTAGATGGAAAAGCAGAGGTGGCTAAAGATGGTAGCTGGCAGCCAGGCCCAGGTTATGACTTATTTAAAGCCGTTAAAGAGCAATTGGGCGATTTACCGATTATTGCCGAAGATTTAGGTAATATTGATGACAAAGCCAGAAAATTGCTTACAGACTGTAACTATCCTGGCATGAAGATTCTGCAATTTGGCTTTGAAGATGTTAGCGGAGAAAGCTTAGATAGCCCGCATTATTGCATCCCGCATTCCATTGTTTATACCGGCACACATGATAACGATGTGACCAATGGTTGGTATAACAGCCTGACTGAACAACAGCAGCAATATATCAATGATTATACGCATCGCCATGAGGATGAATCGATTTGCCAAGCGATGATTCGTCAGCTTTTTGCAACGGTTAGCAATACCGCGATAGCCACAATGCAAGATGTTTTAGATTTGCCAGCCAGTTCAAGAATGAACGTGCCTTCAACAATTGGTGGAAACTGGCAATGGAGAATGCAGCAATCAGATTTAACGCAAGATAAAAAAGACTTTTTAGAAAAAATGACCACGTTATATCAACGTGCGAATCAGGAAAAATAATGATGAAATTTAGTACCTTTGTAAAAAACGAAACCAATAAATCGCTTGAACAATTAAGCGATAAAGAAACTTATATTCAATTATTAAATTACGTAAAAACACTCTCAGCAGATAAACCTAAAAATACAGGTAAACGTAAGGTTTACTATATCTCTGCTGAGTTTTTAATCGGCAAATTACTTTCTAATAACTTGATTAACCTTGGTATGTATCAAGATATCAAAGCGGAATTAGAAAGTGTGGGTAAATCATTAAGCCATATTGAAGATATTGAGCCAGAACCGTCTTTAGGAAATGGTGGTTTAGGGCGTTTGGCTTCTTGTTTTATTGATTCAATGTCTACCCTTGGCTTAAATGCAGAAGGGGTGGGTTTAAATTATCATTATGGGTTGTTCAAACAAGTCTTTAAAAAGAATGAACAACATGCAGAGCCTAATGATTGGATTGAGGATAACTCTTGGTTAATTCCAACAGATATTAGCTATGAAGTACCATTTAAGAAATTTACATTAACCTCTAAATTAGATCGTATTGATATTTTAGGTTATAAGAAAGATACGAAGAACTATCTCAATTTGTTTGATATTCAATCAGTGAATCCTAAACTGATTAAAAAAGGTATCGAGTTTGATAAAACTGCGATTGAAGAAAATCTGACTTTATTCCTTTACCCAGATGATTCAGATAAAAATGGGGAATTGCTGCGTATTTATCAACAATACTTCATGGTATCAAATGCGGCACAATTATTAATTGATGAAGCGATTGCGCGTGGCAGTAATTTACATGATTTAGCCGATTATGCTTATGTTCAGATCAACGATACGCACCCTTCAATGGTGATTCCTGAATTGATTCGCTTATTAACGGAAAAACATCAGATTAAATTTGCTGAAGCTGTTGAAATTGTACGTAATATGGTGGGGTATACTAACCATACAATTTTGGCTGAAGCATTAGAAAAATGGCCACTTGATTATCTAGATGAAGTAGTGCCGCATTTAGTGGTGATCATTAAGAAATTAGATGAATTAGTGCGTGCTGAATATCAAGATCCATCCGTACAAATTATTGATAAACAAAAACGTGTGCATATGGCGCACATGGATATTCACTTTTCAAATTCAGTCAATGGTGTGGCGGCATTACATACGGAGATTTTGAAGAATTCAGAACTTAAAGCATTCTATGCGTTATATCCTGAAAAATTCAATAATAAGACAAACGGCATTACCTTCCGTCGTTGGTTAGAGTTTTCTAACCAAGCATTAGCCGCTTACATTAAAGAATTGATTGGCGATGAATATTTGCATGATGCAACGAAATTACAGAAATTGTTAGCCTTTAAAGATGATAAAAAGGTTCATCAACAATTAGCGAAAATTAAGTTTGAAAATAAATTAGCACTAAAAGCGTACCTTAAAGAAAATAAAGGTATTGAGTTAGATGAAAATTCAATCATTGATACGCAAATTAAGCGTTTCCATGAATATAAACGCCAACAAATGAATGCGCTTTATGTGATTCATAAATACTTAGAAATTAAAGCAGGTAAATTACCAAAACGTAAAATTACGGTGATTTTTGGCGGAAAAGCTGCACCTGCTTATGTGATTGCACAGGATATTATTCACTTAATTCTTTGTTTATCTGAGTTAATCAATAATGATCCTGAAGTGAATAAGTATTTAAACGTACATTTGGTGGAAAACTATAATGTGAGCGTAGCAGAAAAACTGATTCCAGCAACTGATATTTCAGAGCAAATTTCACTTGCCTCTAAAGAAGCTTCTGGTACAGGTAATATGAAATTTATGCTTAATGGCGCGTTAACCTTAGGCACAATGGATGGCGCTAATGTTGAAATTGCAGAATTAGCCGGTGCTGAAAATATCTATACATTCGGTAAAGATTCAGAAAGCATTATTAAACTTTATGAAACAGCAGGTTATGTTTCAAAAGAGTATTATGAAAACGACAAAGATATTAAAAGAGCGGTCGATTTTATTCTGAATCCTGCAGTAGTGAAATTAGGCAATAAAACACGTTTAGAACGTCTTTATAACGAATTATTGAATAAAGACTGGTTTATGACGTTAATTGACTTTAATGCTTATGTTGAAGCGAAAGAACAAATCTTAGCCGATTATGAAGATCAAGATAGTTGGAATGAGAAAGTCGTTCACAATATCGCAAAAGCGGGCTTCTTCTCATCAGATCGCACTATCGCTCAATATAATGCAGATATTTGGCATTGTGAGGGCTAAGGGGAAGCAATGAAACTACTTACCCTGAATGTACACGCTTGGTTAGAAGCTAACCAAGCGGAAAAAATAGAGATTCTTGCTGACACTATTGTGGAAAAGGGTTATGACATCATTGCCTTACAAGAGGTTAATCAATTGATGTCGTCTCCTGCTATTTCGCCAACGTTAAAGCAAGATAACTATGGTGTCATTCTGTTAAATAAAATCAATCAACGCGTTGCACAGAAATATTCGCTTTTTTGGAGTAATTCGCATATTGGTTACGATAAATATGATGAGGGCATTGCGTTTTTAACGCGCTTGCCCGTTTATGATGTTGATGCGTTTTATTGTAGCCAACATCAACGTCTTGACTCGATTCTCTCGCGTAAAATCATTGGCTTGACGGTAGAATATCAAGGCCAGTTAATTGAATGTTATTCTTGCCATATCAATTTGCCAAATTGTGATGGAGAAAACCAACTTGATAATGTTCGTTATATTGTAGAGCGAAGTCAAAGTGCGAATCTTAAAATCCTGATGGGTGATTTCAATACTGATGCAATAAGCGATCAGCAAGCTTATCAACAAATTAAATCCTTAGGCTTATTCGATACTTTTGATATGGCAGAGCAGAAGGATAGCGGTATCACTGTAGAGAAAGCGATTGACGGTTGGAAGGGCCATAGTCAAGAAAAGCGATTAGATTATATTTTTTTAAACCAAGCAAAAAGGGTTTTATCCAGTCAGGTTATTTTTAATGGCAAAAATAAACCGATTGTTTCCGACCATTTTGGCGTAGAAGTAGCTCTCATCTTGTAGGAGAATCAATATGAAAAAAATGCTTAGTTTTGAATTTTGGCAAAAATTCGGTAAGTGCCTAATGGTTGTGATTGCCGTGATGCCAGCCGCGGGTTTAATGGTGAGTATTGGTAACTCACTGCCTTTGATTAGCGATGCTGAATGGCTAGCGATTGTCGGAAACATTATCGCCCAAATTGGTTGGGGGATTATCGGTAACCTCCATCTATTATTTGCGTTAGCGATTGGTGGTAGCTGGGCAAATGAGCGTGCAGGCGGTGCATTTGCAGCTGGCCTTGCTTTCATTTTAATTAACTTAATTACCGGTAACTTTTTCGGTGTGAAACTTGAAATGCTAGTCGATCCAAATGCTCACGTAAGTACCATATTGGCCGGTGAAATTCCTGTGGCGAATTACTTTGTGAATGTGCTTGGGCAACCTGCGTTAAATATGGGCGTGTTCGTTGGTATTATTGCGGGTTTTGTGGGGGCAACAACCTTCAATCGTTACTACAATTTCCGTAAATTACCTGAAGTATTAACGTTCTTTAATGGTAAACGTTTTGTTCCTTTCGTTGTCATTTATCGTTCCGTATTAGTGGCGATCTTCCTATCATTATTCTGGCCTTTAGTTCAAACAGGAATTAATCATTTCGGTCAATGGATTGCGAACTCACAAAACTCAGCACCAATTTTAGCACCATTTATTTATGGTACCTTAGAACGTCTATTGCTTCCATTTGGTTTACACCACATGTTGACTATCCCAATGAACTACACTTCATTAGGCGGTACTTATGAGTTCTTAACCGGTGCACAACAAGGCAAACAAGTATTTGGTCAAGATCCACTTTGGCTTGCCTGGGTGACTGACTTAATCAACCTTAAAGATGCAGGTAATTTAGCGCAATATAACGAACTTCTTTCAACTGTGACACCTGCTCGCTTCAAAGTAGGACAAATGATTGGTTCAACCGGTATCTTAATGGGCTTGACTCTCGCAATGTATATCAATGTGGATGAAGACAAGAAAAAACTCTATAAAGGGATTTTCCTTTCTTCTGCACTTGCGGTGTTCTTAACAGGCGTAACAGAGCCAATCGAATACATGTTTATGTTTGTCGCTTTACCGCTTTATATTGTTTATGCGTTAGTACAAGGTTGTGCTTTCGCCATGGCAGATATTGTTGACTTACGTGTGCATTCATTCGGTAACATTGAGTTCTTAACTCGTACACCAATGGCGATTAAAGCCGGCATTGGTATGGATGTGATCAACTTTATTTGGGTATCAATCCTCTTTGCAGTGGCTATGTTCTTTATCGCGAACTTTATGATTAAGAAATTTAACCTTGCCACAGCAGGCCGTAATGGTAACTATGATGCGAAAGGTTCAGATGAAACTTCTAGCAATGAACCGAAAGTTGCGAATGCTAGCGCACAAGTTATCCAAATCATCAACTTACTTGGTGGACGTAATAATATTGCAGATGTTGATGCTTGTATGACACGTTTACGTATCACCGTACATAATCCAGAGTTAGTGGGTGATGAAGCAAGCTGGAAACAAGCAGGTGCAATGGGCTTTATCGTGAAAGGTTCTGGTATCCAAGCGATTTATGGACCAAAAGCAGATGTCTTAAAATCCGATATTCAAGATGTGCTTTCATCTGGCGTTGACATTCCTAAAATGTAATTTTACCTAAATATCTATTTTATCCCCGCCTTCAAGGCGGGGATATCATCTAAATACCTCATCTCGATACTGCTCATCTTCAATCTATCCCAAGAATCCTTTTATTTGATACTATCAACGTACAAAATATTGTCACAACTTTGGTGCTATAAAAAATACCGCCCGTTGTGTAACGAGCGGTATTTCTAGATAGAGGGAAGTGGTCATTAAATGATTAATTGACCGATAATACTGCGAGTTTCTTCTCGTACTTCGGTAAGTTTCACTTTCACCAAATCACCGATTTTGTAACGGCGTTCCCCTTGAATATACAGTGCTAATTCATCAGCATTCACTTGCATTTCATCTTTATTTGGATGCAACGTGGAAGCTGGTACGAACATGGATGCACCATTTTCTAATAATTGAACACGTAAACCGCCACGCATCACATCTTGCACTTCTGCATCAAATTCAGCATTTTCAGCGACTTTGTCAGCAAGATAGCGACAATATAACCAGTCTGCGATATCACGCTCAACCAAGCGATTTTGGCGACGGGCTTCTTGCAAGCGAGCAAGCACTTCATCTTGTGGTTTTTCACAAGCTTGCTGTGTGAGCACGGCTTTAATTAAACGATGGTTCACCATATCGGAATATTTACGGATAGGCGATGTCCAGGTCGCATAACCTTCTAATCCAAGCCCAAAATGTGGAGCGAGTTCGGATTTAAACTCCGCAAAGGTTAAATAACGACGTAAACGGAATTCTAAATAGTCACCTTCAATTGGTTCAATATCATGACGCATTTGGCAATAACCTTTTAAGGTTGCCAAATTTTCCACCGAATAACGCTCAGCAAGCTCGGCTTGATTTTCTTCATTAGCTAAATTTGCCATTAAGAAATTATGCGCATTTTCTAAGAATTTCTTATCAAAACCCGCGTGTGTATTGAAAATCCCTGTTTTGGCATGCTCAGCTAAGAATTGTGCAGCACAGATATTGGCAATAATCATGGATTCTTCCACGATTTGATTTGCAATACGACGATATTCCGCTTTAATTTCTTGCACTTTGCCATTTTCAGAGAGAATAAAGGAGTAATCCGGTTTCTCTTTAAATAAAAGAGAATGCGTTTTTCGCCATTGAATACGTGCTTTAGTAAATTGATGTAACCAATCAATTTGCTGGGCAATTTCAGGTGTTTCCGGTTGCCATGCATCCGGTACTTGTTCTAAATAATCTGAGATTTTGTTATAGGCTAGTTTTGCTTTAGATTGTACATAAGCCGATACAAAATGCGGTTTAGCCGTAATATTACCTTCAAGATCCGTTTCAATGTAACACACTAAAGCAGGGCGAGTTTCATTTGCCATTAATGAACATAATTCATCGGATAATTCACGCGGCAACATAGGAATGTTAAAGCCAGGCAAATAATTGGTGAAACAACGCTGTTTCGCATCTTTTTCAATTTGTGAATCTAATGCAATGTAAGCTGTGGGATCCGCAATGGCAACGACTAATCGCCAGCCGGTTTGCGTACCATTTTGCTCGATAGGTTCAATATAAAGAGCATCGTCCATATCCTGTGTGCTTTCAGAGTCAATAGTAACAAAATGAAGTGCGGTCAGATCTTCACGTGTTTGTTGATCTAATATTTCATAATTTTCTGCACCTTGCACAGGATGACGAGATTGCTCATGGCGTGCCAATGTCACCCACCAAGGGGCTAATTCATCATCAGCACGGCAGATAAATTGATTGATGGTGGCATAGAAAAAGCGATCATCACGTAATGGGTGCGTTTTCAAATTTGCTACGACCCAGTCGCCTTCTTGTAGTTCTTCTTTGACGGATTTAGCTTGCTGTGCCCCAATAGGTTGGTTGATACTTGGATGATCAACTAAAACTTGCAATTTCTTGTCTTTATTGAACCGCACTTTGGCAATAAAGCGAGTGAGCATTGGTTCAATTAATTCTTCAGGTTCAGCTTGTTCTTTATCGCCTTGCTTTTCAATGGCGGCTTTGATTTTGTCACCGTGCATTACTTTTTTCATCGCAGGCGGGGCAATAAAGTAGCTTTTTTTATCGCACTCTAAAAAACCATAAGCTTTATCTGTACTTTTTACCACGCCTTCAACGTGTTCTTTGCTGTCGTGGATTTGTTGCTTAAGTTGTGCGAGTAATGGATTATCTTGGAACATAGTTATATTTAAAAAAAGAGAAAAGGCAGACTGAAAAGCCTGCCTAAAAATAGCTTGTACGAAAAATTATTCTTCGCCTAATTCGCCCATTGCGGTGATGCTGAAGCCTGCATCTACGTGAACGATTTCACCAGTAATACCCGATGCTAAATCAGAGCATAAGAATGCTGCTGAATTACCCACATCTTCGATAGTAACTGTACGGCGTAATGCTGCGGTTTTCTCGAATGTAGCAAGCATTTTCTTGAGGTTTTTAATACCTGATGCCGCTAAGGTACGGATTGGACCTGCAGAGATTGCATTCACACGAATACCTTCTTTACCTAAATCAGCCGCCATTACACGAGTTGCCGCTTCAAGAGACGCTTTCGCTAAACACATCACGTTGTAGTTAGGAATTGCGCGCTCTGCTCCTAAGTAAGAAAGGGTTAATAACGCTGCATTTGGATTTAAGTAAGGACGTGCCGCTTGTGCCATAGCAACAAAGCTGAATGCACTGATGTCATGAGCGATACGGTAGCCTTCACGAGTTGCTGCGTTTACGTAATCACCATCTAATTGATCGCCTGGTGCGAATGCGATAGCGTGTACGAAACCATCAAATTTTTCCCAACGTTTGCTTAATTCTGCAAAGCAGTTTTGGATGCTTTCATCGGTCGCTACGTCTAAAGGTAATACGATGTCAGAACCAAATTCTTTTGCAAATTCTTCTACGCGTGGTTGTAATTTATCGTTTAAATAAGTGAAAGCAAGTTCAGCGCCTTGTTCTTTCATTGCTTTTGCAATTCCGTAAGCAATAGAACGGTTGCTAGCAAGACCTGTCACTAAAATACGTTTACCAGTTAAGAAACCCATATTTTTTCCTATGTTTGAGTTAAAAAATCGACAAGATTATACTTGTTTTGTGTGCTTTTGGCAATCAATCACACTTTGTACCAGTTAGGCTGGATTATCAATATCTTTAAATTCTACATCCAGGCCATATTCCGTTGCCAACCATTCACCTAATGCTTTGATACCGTAGCGTTCAGTCGCATGATGACCCGCCGCAAAGAAATGAATGCCTTGCTCACGAGCAGAGTGAATTGTTTGCTCCGAAACCTCACCGGTAATAAAGG
>CAUUXN010000014.1:0-23999 GCA_963548985.1 uncultured Haemophilus sp.
TGAACCCATCCCAATCTCCAATTACCATTCTTGGTTGCGGTTCTTATGGAACAGCGCTCGCTATCTCATTTTCTCGCAATGGTTCTCCAACCTATCTTTGGGGGCACAATCCCGATCACATTCATCAAATGCAACAAGAACGTCAAAATCGCCGTTTTCTGCCTAATATTGAATTTCCAGAAAGTTTGCATTTAGAATTAGATTTGAAAACTGCGCTTGATCAAGCTAAAGACATTTTAATTGTGGTGCCAAGCCATGCTTTTGGTGAAATTCTGTTAAAAATTCGACCGCACTTAAAATCTGATCATCGTTTAATTTGGGCAACTAAAGGATTAGAACGTAACACAGGCCGATTACTACAAGAAGTAGTGGAAGAAACCTTAGGCAAAGGAATTCCGACAGCAGTGCTTTCAGGTCCCACTTTTGCGAAAGAATTGGCTCAAGGTTTGCCTACGGCGATTACCCTTGCCTCTCGTAATGAAAAATTTGCCTTAGAATTTCAAGCTCGGATTCATTGCAGTCAGCATTTTCGGGTGTATGTAAACCAAGATATGATCGGCGTTCAATTAGGTGGCGCCATTAAAAACGTAATTGCGATTGGTGCAGGTATTTCAGATGGTATGGGATTTGGTGCCAATGCCAGAACAGCATTGATTACCCGTGGGATTGCGGAAATTACTCGCTTAGGCGTATCCATGGGGGCGAATACGCAAACCTTTATGGGTATGTCTGGTTTAGGGGATTTAGTGCTCACTTGTACCGATAACCAATCCCGTAATCGTCGGTTTGGTTTAATGCTTGGTAAAGGTACCGATAGCCAACAAGCCATGGATGAAATTGGTCAGGTTGTGGAAGGGTTTTATAACACCAAAGAAACTTATTTATTAGCACAACGACAAGGCGTGGAAATGCCGATTACAGAACAGATTTACCAAATGCTCTTTTGTGGTAAAAGTGCACAAGAAGTCGCACTGAGCTTATTGGGTCGTGAACGAAAAGGCGAATAAGGAGAAAAAATGACGTTAGAAGTATGGCAACACATTCGCCAAGAGGCAAAAGAATTAGCAGAATGCGAACCAATGCTCGCCAGCTTTTTCCATTCCACTATTTTAAAACATCAAAATCTTGGCAGTGCCTTGAGTTATTTACTTGCAAATAAACTGGCTAACCCGATCATGCCGGCAATTTCGCTACGTGAAATTATTGAAGAAGCCTATCAAGCCGAGCCCAATATCATTGATTGTGCCGCTTGTGATATTAAAGCGGTGCGCCACCGCGATCCTGCCGTGGAATTATGGTCTACCCCATTGCTTTATTTAAAAGGTTTTCACGCCATTCAAAGCTATCGCATTACCCATTATTTGTGGAACCAAAATCGAAAAGCACTCGCACTTTATTTACAAAATCAAATTTCAGTAGCTTTCGATGTGGATATTCACCCTGCCGCCAAAATTGGGCACGGCATTATGTTTGACCATGCTACCGGTATTGTCGTGGGCGAAACTTCGGTAATTGAAAATGATGTGTCTATCTTGCAAGGCGTCACCCTGGGTGGTACAGGTAAAGAATCCGGCGATCGCCATCCAAAAGTACGAGAAGGTGTGATGATTGGGGCGGGCGCAAAAATTCTCGGCAATATCGAAGTAGGCAAATATGCCAAAATCGGCGCCAATTCTGTTGTACTCCAACCTGTGCCTGAATATGCCACAGCAGCAGGTGTGCCTGCTCGTATTGTCGGCAAAGACAAAGCGGCAAAACCAGCTTTTGAAATGAATCAATATTTTATTGATGATGATATAAATTTGAATATTTAAGACCAAAATATGATTAACAAAGACACCCAACTTTGCATGTCTCTTTCTGGCAGACCGGGCAATTTTGGCACAACATTCCATAACTATCTGTATCAAAAATTAGGGCTTAATTTTATCTATAAAGCCTTTACCACCACAGATATTGAAAGCGCAGTCAAAGGTATTCGTGCACTTGGTATTCGAGGCTGTGCTGTTTCGATGCCATTTAAAGAAAGCTGTATGCCATTTTTAGATGAAATCTCTTCTTCTGCACAAGCCATTCAGTCTGTGAATACCATTGTGAATGATCGAGGTTTTCTTCGCGCTTACAACACAGACTATATTGCCATTGTTAAACTTATCAAAGAATATCAATTAGATAAAAAGAGTCGTGTGATTGTACGAGGCAGTGGTGGTATGGCTAAAGCGGTCGTTGCGGCCTTTAAAAACAGCGGACTTGAGCATCTGAAGATTTTTGCTCGAAATGAAAAAACAGGTAAAAATTTAGCCGCACTTTATGGCTATGAATATATCCCATCTTTAGACAATCAATCGCCAGACATTTTAGTCAACGTTACGCCAATTGGGATGAAAGGTGGAAAAGAAGAATTTGATCTTGCCTTTCCTGAAAATCTCATTCAACAAGCTCAAACCGCTTTTGATGTGGTGGCGATTCCTGCTGAAACACCGTTTATCCAATTTGCTCAACAGCAAGGCAAACAAACCATTTCTGGTGCAGAAGTAATTGTGCTACAAGCTGTCGAACAATTTGAGCTCTACACAGGTATTAGACCTGATGACCAATTAATCGCTGAAGCGGCTGCCTTTGCTCGAAAAAACAGTTAAAAAAAGAACCGCACTTCTAAAAAAGTGCGGTTCTTTTTATCTAAGTTTTACGCTAACAATTTTCTTGCTGCTTCCACCACCACAGATACTGCTTTTTCTTCCGTATCTTTCATGGTGGCTTCATTTGGAATTTCTTGTTGTGTACGGTTTACAATCACACCTGCCACCATACCTGATCGTAAGCCAAGGGCATTACACATCGTGAATAACGTCGCAGACTCCATCTCATAGTTCATCACATTGAGATCTTGCCATTGTTTTAACAAGCCTTGGTAATCACGATACACTTTGCCGCTATAAGTATCATAACGTTCTTGACCTGGATAGAACGTATCTGAAGAGGCTGTAATCCCTACAAATGGCTCAATGCCTTTTTCTTTAGCTGCATTGAAAAGTGCCGTAGTACATTCAAAATTTGCCACTGCTGGATATTCAATTGGCGCAAAATGACGGCTTGCACCATCAAGACGAACCGCACCCGTTGTAATAAGAATATCGCCCACATTAATATGTGGTTGAATCGCACCCGTTGTGCCAATACGTAAGAATGTACGCACGCCAAGTTGGGCTAGCTCCTCCACACAAATAGACGTAGAAGGGCCGCCAATACCGGTTGAACACACTACCACCGGTTGACCATTTAAATAGCCTAACCAAGAAGTGAACTCACGTGTACTTGCAAGAAACTCCGGGTTATCAAGTTTTTTAGCAATACGTTCGCTACGTGCAGGATCCCCTGGTACGATAGCGAGTGTAGCACCTTTCAGTTGTGCTTTAGTCAGGTTTAAGTGAAATACATCAGACATAACAATCTCCTTTTTATCATTCTTGCCGCAAAGTGCGGTCAAATTTTCGTTATTTTTTCAATGCGCCTAAGATACCACGCATGATTTGTTTGGTCACTTCATTACGAATATTGCGACCCACTGATTTTGCCACACTATTCACAATTTGTTCTGTTGGGGAAAGTTTATCCCCGCGTTTTTGTGTTCCAAAAATCATTCGGCTTAAGCTACCAAATAAACCGCTTTCTTCCTCTTGTTGCGCTTGTTCGGCTTGTTTTTGTTGCACTGCGGCTAAATCCGCTTGTGCATTTAATACTTCGAAAGCGGATTCATTATCCACATAATCTTTATAGAAGGCATAAAGCTCATCGTCTTTCACCCAAGCAGCTCGCTCTTCTTCAGTAATCGGGGCAAGTTGGCTTTTCGGCGGATAAACATAAGCCACTTCAACGGGCGCTGGCATGCCTTTTTCATCTAAGAATGAAATCAATGCTTGGCCTACACCTAAAGTTGAAATGGTTTCCACCACATTGACAGCAGGATTTGAACGGAACGTTTCCGCTGCAGATTTCACTGCTTTTTGATCGCGTGGAGTGAAAGCTCGCAACGCGTGTTGTACACGGTTACCTAATTGGCCTAACACGGTATCCGGTAAATCTAATGGGTTTTGGGTTACAAAATAAATCCCCACCCCTTTAGAACGAATCAAGCGAACCACTTGTTCCACTTTGTCCACCAACACACTCGGTGCACCATCAAAGAGTAAGTGTGCTTCATCGAAGAACATCACAAATTTTGGTTTATCTGGATCGCCCACTTCCGGCAATTGCTCAAATAATTCAGACATCAACCAAAGCAAGAATGCGCTATACATTCTTGGGGAATTAATTAATTTTTCAGAATTTAACACATTGATCACACCACGACCATCACGGGTTTGTAACCAATCTTCAAGATTTAATGCCGGCTCACCAAAAAGATTGGTCGCCCCTTCATTTTCAAGGGTCAATAAAGCACGTTGAATCGCCCCTACACTCGCGGCTGAAACATTACCGTATTCTACTTGGAAGGTTTTTGCATTCTCTGCCACAAATTTAAGCATTGCACGTAAATCTTTTAAGTCGATGAGTAGCAAGCCTTTATCATCTGCCACACGGAATACAAGGTTTAATAAGCCTTCTTGGGTCGCATTTAAATTTAATAAACGAGAAAGTAATAATGGCCCCATTTCAGAAATCGTGGTGCGAAGTGGAATACCGGTTTCACCGAATACATCCCAAAATGACACAGGATAGCCATTTAAATAACTCTCGCCACCTAAATCAAATTGCTCAATGCGTTCCGCCACTTTGCCACTGAATGTGCCAGCTTTGACTAAACCGGACAAATCGCCTTTTACATCCGCTAAAAAGACCGGCACACCATCATCACTGAACGCTTCCGCCATTTTACGTAATGTTACGGTTTTCCCCGTCCCTGTCGCCCCTGCGATCAGGCCATGACGGTTTGCCATTTTTGCGGTAATGCCAAGGGTTTGACCTTGTTCGGTACGCGCGAGAGAATATTGCATAAAGATTCCTTTGTTTTGTTGGTTTTATTTAAACGAATAATAAGGAAAAAACGAAGTGCGGTCAAAATTTAAGTGATTTTACGGTATAATTTCTCAAAACTAACTCAAAGCAGGAAAAATAGATGTCAAACGCAAAAATTCTTATTATTAAAACAGGATTGATCGAAACCTTAATATTCCCTGATGGCAGCTCATATGAAAGTGCCATCCGTAAAAAACCGGTACCCATGGTAAAAGTGCACACGCTAGGTGCAGAAGGTAACGATGTAGGCTTAAAAGCCCATCACGGTGGTGTCGATAAAGCCTTGTTTTTTATGTCTGATGTATCTTTCCCTGCTTTAAACGTGCTACTTGGTGAAAAGTTTGATTTTCACGGTAGCGCGATTTATGGTGAAAACTTTGTGGTATCCGGCTTACATGAAGATAATGTTTGCGTAGGCGATCGTTACAAAATTGGCACGACGCTTTTAGAAGTGTCTCAACCACGTAAACCTTGCGAGCGTTTATCTCATAATACCAAGAATGAGAATACAAGAGAGGTAATTCGTCAGTCAGGCTGGACAGGTTGGTATGTTCGCGTGATCGAAGAAGGTGAAATTCATCAAGGCGATGAACTCATCTTACAACACCGTCCTTATCCAGAATGGACTATTCGTCGTTTAAACACGCTACTTTCTGCTCCTTCAAGTGTTGCAGAATTAGAAGAAGCCTTAGCCATTGAGGAATTAGCACCAGCGTTTAAACGTTCTGTTAACTCACAATTACGTAATTTACAGCAGGCGGCCTAAAATGTCGGCTAAAACGACCGCACTTTGTCCGTGCCAATCTTCGTTTTCTTACGAAGATTGTTGCGGACGCTTTCATTCAGGCAATATGTTTCCAGAAACAGCGGAACAACTTATGCGTTCCCGCTATTCAGCGTTTGTGCTTAAAAAGATTCCTTATATCGTGCAAACCACTGTGCCAAGCCAACAAACCTTATTAGATGAAAAAGCCCTGCAAGATTGGGCTGATGAAACGCAATGGCTCGGTTTAGATATTATCAAAGCAGAAACCTTAACCAAAACACAAAGTGCGGTTGAATTTAAAGCACATTTTCAAGGCAACGAACAGCCACAAGTGCATCACGAATATTCTCTTTTTGTAAAAATTGATGGTCGTTGGTATTTTGTTGATCCCACTGTGCCGCTCCCAAGCAATAAACAGCCTTGTGTTTGTGGCTCAGGAAAGAAATTTAAACATTGTTGCGGAGGCTTGCTCTAATGACCTTAACGTCTTTTCTCGCATTATTCTGGCAGCGTTCTCAAGAAAATAAATTAACGCAAGCCGCCGGTTCACTCACCTACAGCACCATGCTCGCTATCGTGCCATTAATTATGGTAGTGTTTTCAATTTTCTCCGCCTTTCCTGTTTTTAACGAAGTCACCGGTGCATTGAAAGAATTCATCTTCACCAATTTCGCTCCTTCCGCGAGTGATGTTGTGGGACAATATATTGATGAATTCGTCCATAATTCAAAGAAAATGAGCGCCGTGGGGATTGTGAGTTTGATTTTAGTGGCATTAATGCTGATTAACTCCATTGACCGCACACTCAATGGCATTTGGCAAGACACCAGTAATCGCCCGATTTTTACGTCATTTGCTATTTATTGGCTCATTTTAACGCTCGGTCCGCTTTTAATCGGTACCAGCATTGCGGCAAGTTCCTATGTCAAAGCCATGTTCGAGCAATCGGAAACGCTCTCTTTTGGCTTAAAACTCCTCAGCTTTGTACCATTTCTTTCTACTTGGTTTATTTTCACGCTCATTTATATGGTCGTGCCAAATAAGAAAGTGAGCATCAAACACTCCGCAGCAGGCGCATTAATTGCGGCGATTTTCTTTACCTTAGGGAAACAAGCCTTTACTTGGTACATCACCACCTTCCCGTCTTATCAATTAATTTATGGTGCCATGGCGACACTGCCAATCATGTTATTGTGGATTCAAATCAGCTGGACAGTTGTGTTATTGGGTGCGCAATTAGCCGCAGTGCTTGCAGAAGTGCGGTCAACGAATCAAACAAATTTAGAGGAAGTAAAATGATTGCATTAATCCAGCGTGTAACACAGGCTAAAGTGGAAGTTGAAGGTCAAATTGTGGGACAAATCGGCAAGGGATTATTGGTCTTATTAGGCGTGGAAAAAGAAGATGACCAAGCCAAGGCGGATAAACTTGCCGAGAAAGTATTAAATTACCGTATTTTCAGCGATGAAAATGACAAAATGAATTTAAATGTTCAACAAATCGGTGGCGAAGTGCTTGTGGTATCACAATTCACCCTAGCTGCAGACACGCAAAAAGGGCTACGACCAAGTTTCTCAAAAGGTGCCGCACCAGCATTGGCTAACGAATTGTATGAGTATTTTTCACAAAAATGTGCAGAAAAAGTCGCGGTTGCTAACGGACAATTTGCAGCAGATATGCAAGTAACGCTAACCAATGATGGTCCGGTTACATTTTGGTTAAATGTCTGAATAAAGAGAACAATCACTATTTTTTTCAAAGCAAAGGAAACTCTTTCTTTGATCGCATTGTCGTATTAACGCTCAAATGCATATAACAATTTCAAATTCCATCCATAATTGCGTTGGTAATCCCCTTATTTTATGGGTAAACTAAGGCGGTTTGATGTGGATCTTCTTAAAGTTTAGCTTGTAATAAAATGAAAAAAATTTCGTTAAAAATAACCGCACTTTTGCTTGGATGGATGAGTTTTTCAGCCCTTGCAGAACAAACCGTAGATATTGAGATCCGCGGTATTAAGGGTGAACGCGCCATTCGCAATACTGACATGAATGTCAATCTCATTGATAAAGGTGAGATGGACGGCTCAGATCGTTATAAACAATTAGTTTCAGATGCTGTCGATAAAGGCCTTCGAGTCTTTGGTTATTATGGTTCTTCCGTGACCTTTGAATTGAAAAAACGTAAAGGTCAACGAGATTTACTTATTGCGAATGTCACCCCGGGTGAGCCAAGTAAAATTGCAGGAACAGACGTTGAAATTACAGGCGAAGCGGCAGAAGACGAAAACTTCACGGCACTCCGTAAAAACTTGCCAAAACAAGGTGAGTTAGTTGAGCATCAAAAATACGATGATTATAAAACCAGTATTTCAAACCTTGCCCTTGCTCGCGGTTATCTTGATGGAAAATTCCAAATTTCTCGCTTAGAAATCAGCCCTGAAACTCATGAAGCATGGTGGCGTATGCTATTTGATAGTGGCGTGCGTTATCATTACGGCAACATCACATTCAACCATTCCCAAATTCGCGAAGACTATTTGCAAAATATGCTCAACATTAAATCTGGCGATCCTTATTTAGTCAGCGATTTATCTGAATTAACTAACGATTTTTCTTCTACCAACTGGTTTAGCTCAGTGCTTTTACAGCCTCATGTCCGCGAAGAAGAAAAATTAGTGGATATCGAACTGTTACTTTATCCACGTAAGAAAAACTCAATGGAGCTTGGGGTCGGTTTTGCAACCGATACGGGCCCTCATGTCCAAATTGGTTGGACAAAACCTTGGATCAATAGCCGAGGCCATAGTTTCCGTACAAATCTTTACATCTCTGCACCAAAGCAAAACTTTGAAGCCACTTATAAAATACCATTGTTGAAAAATCCATTAAATTATTATTATGAATTTTCAACCGGTTATGAAAAAGAAAATAAAAATGACACGGACACCAAAGCGCTCACTTTTGCAGCATTACGTTATTGGAATAATAAAGAAGGTTGGCAATATTTTGCGGGTCTTCGTGTCCGTTATGACAGCTACACACAAGCTGATTTCACCGATAAAACTTTCCTAGTTTATCCAACTGGAGGCTTTAGCCGTACCCGTTTAAGAGGTGGTCAATTCCCAACATGGGGAGATACCCAAAAAATCACGGTTGATTTAGGGAATAAGCTTTGGATGTCCGATGCTAATTTCTTTAAAGTTCAAGCCTCTACCGCCTGGATTCGTACGTACGCAGAAAATCACCGTTTTATTACCCGTGCAGAAATTGGTTATTTAAATACGCCCGATATTCGAAAAATTCCACCGGCATTACGTTTCTTTGCAGGTGGCGATCGCAGCGTGCGAGGTTATGGCTATAAGAAAATTTCACCGAAAAATAAAAATGGAAAATTAGTCGGCGGCTCTCGCTTAGTAACAGGTAGCCTTGAATATCAATATCAAGTTTACCCAAATTGGTGGGGAGCAGTATTTGCGGATACAGGCTTAGCCGCAGATGCTTACAAAGCAAATGAGTTACGCTACGGCGCAGGTTTCGGTGTACGTTGGGCATCGCCAGTTGGCGCCATCAAATTTGATATTGCAACGCCAATTCGAGATAAAGATAACAGCAAAAACATTCAATTTTACATTGGCTTAGGGGCTGAAATTTAGGGTATGACTATGTCTGAACAAGAAAAACAACCAGATAACCAAACCACACAACCCGTTAAAAAGAAAAAGACCTGCCGTAAAATTTTATGTGTCGGAAGTGCGGTCATTTTTATTCCTGTTTTAGGCTTGGTCACAGCACTTTCTTTTGATAGTGGACAACGTGCACTTATTCAACTTGCGGATAAAATGCTCGATAGCTTATCTATTGAGCAAGTCAGCGGTGGCTTACAAGATGGTTTAGTCTTAGAAAATTTACGTTTTCAAACCACCGGTGTCGATGTAGCCCTTCCTAAAACGCGCTTACAGCTGAATTTAGCGCGTTTACTTTCGGGTGATATTATTGTTGATGATCTCAGCTTAACGCAGCCGAAAATTGCCATTGATACCAGTGTCATGCCACCTTCTGAAGAGAAACAAACGGAAAGTGGTCCAATGGAAAAAATCCATTTACCGGTTTCTGTGCAAGTGAAAAATGTGGCGATTACTGACTTTGATATGAAACTCGATCAAAGCAATATTACGTTTTCGTCTTTTCAAAGTGCGATCAGTTTAAACAATGAATCTGGCCTTACCCTTGAGCCCACCACGCTTTCAGACGTACTTTTCTCAACGGTCTCCCAAACTCAACCGAATCCCCCTCAGCCTGAGAAAAAAGAACCTGCTAAACCCGTTGATTGGGCGCAAATTGAGCAAACACTCACACCGGCTTTTTTAGGTAATTTAAATGCGGTGAACTTGCCTTTTGATATGCACATTCCAAGTGTTTCGGGTACAAACTGGCAATATCAATCGCTCAATGAAAAAGGCGAAGAAACCCAAAAAATCTCTGTGCCTAAAGTGGAATTGCAAGCGGATGCCACCGATCATTTAGTGAAATTACAAAAACTCGACATTGACAGCTCTCTTGGCACACTTTCGAGCCAAGGACAACTTCAACTCAATGACGATTTCCCGGTTGATCTCACATTAAAATCGGATCTCCAAGCCTTTAAATCAAAAGATAAAACCATTCTGCCTGCTAGCAAAGTTGATCTCAATTTATCGGGTTCATTGAAAAAAACGACCGCACTTTCGTTAACCACACAGGGTGTGCTTGATGCCACCTTAACAGGTGATGTGAAACTGGCTGAAGATAAAATGCCATTAAATCTGCAATTAAAAGCGAAAAAAGGTCAATATGCTTTTACAGACAGCCTAGCGCCGCTCAAAATTAACGATGTCGATATCAAACTCACGGGCGATTTATTGAATTATCACGCAGAAGTTGTTGGTGGCGTTGAGGGTATGGATCATATCCCTCATACTCACGTTGATTTAAATGCAGACGGTAAACTCTACGAAGTCACCCTCAACGAATTAAAACTTGCTGCCCTAGATGGTACGGCACGTTTAACGGGTTCATCAAACTGGAAAGATGGCGCGCAATGGGATGTGACCGCTGATTTAAACAAAATGAACATTCGCCCTTATGTGCCAGCCATGCCAGCCGTATTATCAGGCAAAGTGAGCTCAAAAGGTTCCGCTGATTCCAATCATTGGAAAGTGGATGTGCCTACCGTGGATTTAACCGGTAGTCTTTCCTCTCGCACATTAAGCTTAAAAGGTAGTGTCTTTTTAAGTAATGAAACCTTATTAAACATTCCTGATCTATTGCTGAACTATGGCGATAACCGCATTGCAGCAAAAGGTACATTAGGTGATAAATCAAACCTAGATTTAGATATCAACGCACCAAGCTTACGTGGTCTGTGGCAAGATTTAGCGGGCTCAGTCGTTGGTAAAGCACAGATTTTAGGGAAGCTTACTGCGCCAAGCATTAATACCGATTTAACGGCACAAGGCTTGCACTTCCAAGGATTAGACTTATCCAAAGCCTTAATTAAAGGTAATGTTGTGAGTGAACCGCAAGTGAAAGGTGAACTTACCGTCAAAGCGGAAAACTTCCGCTATGGCGATAGCATCAAATTGCATAATATTGATTTGAATGCATCGGGTGATGAAAAACATCATACGCTCACCTTAAAATCAAAAGGTGAACCCGTTGCAGCTGATTTGCAAATCGCGGGGAATTTTGACCGCACTTCTCAGCAATGGAAAGGTAATTTAAGCCAAGTAAGCCTTAACTCACCTATCGGCGATTTTAAAGTGAATCAAACTATTCCGGTGACTTATGACAATAAAAAAATCCAAGCCACCATTGGTTCACACTGCTGGATTAACCAAGACTTAGATCTGTGTTTCCCTCAACAATTTACAGCAGGGAAAAACGGCGAAGTCCCTTTTGAGCTTAAACGTATTAATTTAGATTTAGTGAATAAATTGATGGAACAAGATACACTCAAAGGCCAGTTACAAAGCCGAGGTAAAGTGGCATGGTTCACGGATAAACCATTACAACTAAATGTGGCAGTGGAAGGAAATAACATTGGTGTGGCACAAAAATTAGACTACCGCACCTTTAAGCTGGATATTCCTAAATTAAGTGTGAATGCCGATATTCAAAATAACAATTTAACCTTGAAATCTGACATTAACGTTCAAAATCAAGGTCGAATCGGCACAGACTTAAAAATTCATGATTTAAGTAAAGGTCGTCAATTAGGCGGTACCTTTACCATTGAAGGTTTACGCTTATCCTTAGCCAATCAACTTTTCTCTAGCGGTGAAAGCATAGATGGTGAAGTGGTCTCACGCTTAAGTTTCGGTGGTAATTTAGAAAAACCATTATTAAACGGTAATTTTGATATCCGCAATGTGAAAACAAAACTGAAAAGCCTGCCTTTTGATGTAACTGATGGTCAAGTGGCAATCCGCTTTAATGGTACATCTTCAACCTTAAATGGCCATGTTCAAACACCAGATAGCAAACTCAACATAAACGGACAAGCTAACTGGGCTAACATGAATAACTGGACGGCAGAAGTCAGAGCGCAAGCAGATAATTTCAAAGTCGATATTCCATCCATGGCGAAATTAAAAGTCAGCCCGAATGTGGTTGTCAAAGCCTCGCCAAAACTCTTAGATTTGAGTGGTAATGTGGATATCCCTTGGGCAAGAATTGCTATTGAAAGCTTACCGGACAATGCTGAACCAGTGAGTGAAGATGAAGTCATTTTAAATGGCCCGAGAAAAAGTAAAGAAGAACTCATTAATCGCCAATTTGCTTCAGAAACGAAATCTGGGATGCAAATTCAATCTGATTTAAAAATTAAAATCGGTGATGATGTGCATTTAGATGCCTATGGTTTAAAAACGAATTTGGATGGTTTACTTTCGGTGAAACAGGATAAAGGTAAGCTAGGATTATTTGGTCAAATTAACCTAAAAAATGGTCGTTATGCCTCTTTTGGACAGGATTTATTAATTCGTAAAGGACAAATCAGCTTCGCCGGTTTACCTTCACAACCGATGTTAAATATTGAGGCGATTCGTAACCCAGAAGCCATGGAAGACAGTAAAGTGACCGCAGGGGTAAAAGTGATTGGTATGGCATCTAGCCCACAAGTCACTATTTTCTCTGATCCGGCTAAATCTCAAGACCAGGCACTTTCTTATTTATTAACCGGTCGCTCATTAGAAAACAGCGGTGAAGCAGGCTCTAGTGGTTCTGTCGGTGCGGCATTACTCGGTTTAGGTTTAGCGAAAAGTGGTAAAGTCGTCGGCGGTATTGGCGAAGCCTTTGGTATTCAAGACTTAAACTTAGGCACTGCCGGTGTTGGGGATAGCTCCAAAGTACAAGTTAGTGGTAATATTGGTAAACGCTTACAAGTGAAATACGGTGTAGGATTGTTTGATGGCTTAGCCGAAGTGACTTTACGTTACCGCTTAATGCCGCAACTTTATTTCCAATCGGTTTCCAGTACAAACCAAGTTTTTGATTTATTGTATCAATTTGAATTTTAGGAAAGGACATGCATAACGACAAGCAACTGGCTCAACTCGCAGAACCTCATCATCGAGGTGAGGCCCGGGAGATTGCCGCCATTGATTTAGGCTCAAACAGCTTCCACATGATTGTGGCGCGGATTATCAATGGTTCGATTCAGGTGCTTTCTCGTTTAAAACAAAAAGTGAGACTTGCCGACGGCTTAGACGAGCACAATGTATTAAGCCAAGAAGCCATTGAGCGTGGTGTAAATTGCCTTGCGCTTTTTGCTGAACGTTTACAAGGCTTTGCGCCGAAAGATGTGAATGTCGTCGGCACTTATACCTTACGAAGAGCGGTCAATAATGACGAATTTTTACGTCAGGCTGCCGCTGTTTTTCCTTATCCCATTAATATCATTAGCGGTCAAACTGAAGCCAAAACCATTTATGCGGGTGTTTGCCACACTCAACCCGAAAGCGGACGTAAACTGGTCATCGATATTGGTGGTGGCTCGACCGAAATGATCATCGGTGATGATTTCACCCCTTTAGTGGCGGAAAGTCGCCACATGGGCTGCGTCAGCTTTGCCAAAAAATTCTTCCCGAATGGACAAATTTCCAAAGAAAACTTCGAGCAAGCTCGCCAAAGTGCGGTCAATAAAATTGAAGATTTAAGCTGGGAATATCGCAAGCTCGGGTGGCAATCAGTGTTAGGCTCATCGGGCACCATCAAAACCGTCTATCAAGTGATTACCGCAACCCTTGATCCTAACGGCATCATCACGGCTGAACGCTTACAAAATTTAATCGAGCGAACCTTACAAGCTTCCCATTTTGAAGAGCTCAATATTGCAGGATTAAACCCTGATCGCGTGGATGTATTTGTGCCAGGATTAGCCATTTTAAGCGCAGTTTTTGACGTTTTTGGCTTAGAAAATATGCGCTATTCTGACGGCGCTTTGCGTGAAGGGGTGATTTACAGCTTAGAAAAAAACTTCCAAGTTTCAGACATCCGTACACGTACTGCATTAGGACTTGCCGAACAATTTAACTTAGATTTAGTGCAAGCCGATCGCGTGGCCAATAGTGCGAAAACCTTAATTGACCAATACACCCATTGGCAAAAACCGCATCTTGCTGATGAAATGAAAAACCTGCTGATTTGGGCAGCGCGTTTATTGGAAGTTGGCATTGTCATAAATCATCGCAATGTGCAAAAACATTCCGCTTATATTCTGCAAAATATGGAATTACCGGGCTTTGATCGCGAGCAACAACGCTTATTGGTGAATTTAGTTCGTTATCATACGGGCGCATTTAAAAAGAATGATTTACCGATTTTTGCTCGTTATGCGGATGAAGATGTCCTTGTTTTACTGCTTCTTTTACGCATTTCGGTAATTTTAAATAAATCTCGCCAAGCAACAGATAGCACGGATAAAATTAATCTCAGAATTGACCGCTCTTTACAGACTTGGGAACTGACCTTTGAGAAACATTATTTGGATAATAATCCATTAGTGTGGAATGAATTGCGCTTAGAAAGCAATTTACTCAAAGATTTAGAACTCAGTTTGATTTTTAACTGATAGAATAAGGGCTTTCATGCCCTTATTTTTTATCTTGCTCCAGCAGCAAGCTATAAATATTGGCTAAATAATAGCTCTGCTCGGCTTCGGGAATTTCTTGCGGAATAAAAGAAAGCAAATCGTGGTGAATTTCCAAAACATCAGGGAAAATAACCGCACTTTGCATTTCATCATAAAAGGATTGATGAAGCGGGGAAACGCAACCGCCTCGTTTTAAGCGGGCAAGGCTGTTGGCAATATGCAATAAGAGTGTGATGACGGTCGGAATCGACACATCAATGCGCCAATGATGCTCTAGGCGACTTTGTAAAGTCAGAATAATATCAATAACGTCCTGATCAATCTGACCGCGAATTTTCCAACGGGTTAATTGTTTGAGTAACGACATAACATTCCTTTTTAAGATAGGATAACTTTACCGCTATTTCATAAAATTACCAGTGCACAGATCACAAAATTGAAATAAAGTGAAAAAATTTACTAACTAGGAAAGCAATAAATGATAGATAACAGACTTTTTGAAAAATATGATGGCCTTATTTTTGATATGGATGGCACCTTAATCGATACCATGCCAGTACACGCCCGCGCGTGGAACATGGTGGGAGAACAATTTGGTTATCGTTTTAACAGCCAAATTATGTATGATTTAGGTGGGGCAACCGTGAGCACTATCGCCTCCGCCATTATGCAAGATGCCGGTATGCCACAAGAACGTTTAAATGAAGTGATACAAGCAAAACGCAAACTTTCTTATGAATTGATTCCAACAGAATCAAAATTACTCCCGACCTTTGACGTGGTGCGTCATTACTATCAACAAAAGCCAATTGCGCTCGGTTCAGGTTCAAACCGCCAAATGATTGATATGTTGATGCAAAAATTAGACATCAAACATTACTTTAACGCCATTGTCAGCGCTAATGATGTGAAAGAACATAAACCGCATCCAGAAACCTTTTTACGCTGTGCAGAACTGGCAAAAGCTGAACCGTCACGCTGCATCGTCTTTGAAGATGCCGATCTCGGCGTAAAAGCGGGATTAAGTGCGGGGATGGATGTGTTTGATGTCAGAACGCACGAGATTATTAGAGCCTAATGTGGGACATTTTCTCTTTCAGCTTTTTAGCTGATTTTTGGCAAACCCATGGCTTGTGGCTGATGTTTTTCAGCGCTTTCTTAAGTGCCACCATCTTACCGGGTAATTCAGAAATTGTGTTTGTCTCCCTGGCTGCGCCAAAAGTATTGGTCGGGTCATTATTAAGTGCGGATATTTTCTGGCTTGTTTTTCTTGCAACTGCAGGCAATACGCTAGGCAGTCTCACTACCTATTGGATTGGTCGATGGTTTCCGAAAATTGACAGCAAAAATGACCGCACTTTATGGGCGATAAACAAAATACAACGCTATGGCGCCATCACTTTATTATTGAGTTGGTTGCCTATTATCGGGGATGTGTTTTGTGCGGTAGCCGGTTGGCTTCGATTGAATTGGCTAAGTTGTTTGATTTTTATGACGATTGGAAAAGGACTGCGTTATATTGCCTTGCTCTTGTTCAGTTTACCTTTCGTGTCATAGCCGAGAATAGCCTTTGTGCATAATGTGGTTGTGGGCTAGAATAAAGACGAATTAATATTCAATAGATAAAAAAACGCCCCTTATCGAGTAAGGGGCAAATAACCTAAGGAACCAATTTTATTAAAACAACTGCAAGTTGCTTGTTCTATAAGACCGACGCTAAAAAGAAAAGTTCAAAGAAATTGTAAAAAAAT
Source organism: uncultured Haemophilus sp. (assembly GCA_963548985.1). Classification (GTDB taxonomy): domain Bacteria; phylum Pseudomonadota; class Gammaproteobacteria; order Enterobacterales; family Pasteurellaceae; genus Haemophilus_D. The sequence continues at coordinate 16,666 of CAUUXN010000014.1, forward strand.
GTAAAAAAATTTACAAAAACTTGCAATTAATTTACAAATCACTGATTTTCAAGGAAATAAATATGCCATTACTCGACAGTTTTAAAGTGGATCACACCCGTATGAACGCACCTGCCGTGCGCGTTGCCAAAACGATGCGTACCCCAAAGGGTGATGACATCACTGTTTTTGATCTTCGTTTTTGCATTCCAAACAAAGAAATTCTCCCACCAAAAGGGATTCACACCCTTGAGCATTTATTTGCGGGCTTCATGCGTGACCATTTAAACAATGACAATGTAGAAATCATCGATATTTCCCCAATGGGCTGTCGCACAGGTTTTTACATGTCATTAATCGGCACACCAAACGAGCAACAAGTGGCTGATGCATGGTTAGCTTCCATGAAAGATATCTTAACCGTGCAAGATCAAAACCAAATTCCTGAATTAAATGAATACCAATGTGGGACTTACACCGAACATTCTTTAGAAGAAGCACATGATATTGCTAAAAATGTGATTGCTCGCGGTGTGGGAATTAATAAAAATGACGATTTAGCGCTTGATGAATCTTTCTTAAAATAAGGACACAACATGACAACCTTAGGTACAGCATTAACCCCGAATGCTATTAAAGTGATGATGCTTGGCTCTGGTGAACTGGGCAAAGAGGTGGTGATTGAATTACAACGTTTAGGCGTGGAAGTCATTGCCGTCGATCGTTATGAAAACGCCCCAGCACAACAAGTGGCACATCGTGCTTATACGATTTCCATGCTAGATGGAGCAGCACTCAAAGCCTTAGTGGAAAAAGAGCGCCCAGATTACATCGTGCCGGAAGTGGAAGCCATCGCGACAGATACGCTGATTGAATTAGAAAAAGCAGGTTTTAATGTTGTGCCTACCGCCAAAGCCACCAAGCTTACAATGAATCGTGAAGGCATTCGTCGTTTGGCTGCCGAAGAGCTTGGTTTGCCAACCTCACCTTATCAATTTGTCGATAACTTTGCTGACTTCCAAAGTGCGGTTGAAAAAATCGGTATTCCTTGCGTGGTAAAACCGATTATGTCTTCTTCTGGTCATGGTCAAAGTATTTTAAAATCCAAAGACGATTTACAAAAAGCCTGGGATTACGCTCAACAAGGTGGTCGCGCAGGTGCAGGACGCGTGATTGTAGAAGGGTTTGTTAAATTCGATTATGAAATCACCTTACTCACCGTTCGCCACATTAATGGCACCAGCTTCTTAGCGCCAATCGGCCATCGTCAAGAAGATGGCGACTATCGCGAATCTTGGCAACCACAAACCATGTCTGATGCAGCCTTGAAAAAAGCACAAGAGGTCGCAGAGAAAATCACCACCGCATTAGGTGGTCGTGGTATTTTCGGGGTGGAAATGTTTGTGTGTGGTGATGAGGTTATCTTCAATGAAGTTTCCCCGCGCCCACATGATACCGGCATGGTTACATTGATTTCTCAAGAGTTGTCTGAGTTCGCCTTACATGCCCGTGCAATTTTAGGCTTACCTATTCCGGAAATCACCCTCATTAGCCCATCGGCTTCGAAAGCCATTGTGGTGGAAGGTCAATCGAAAAACGTGCAATTTGGCAATATCGCCGAAGTATTGGCTGAACCACACACCAATATTCGCATTTTCGGCAAAGGCGAAGTCAATGGTCATCGCCGTTTAGGTGTGTTACTTGCCCGTGATATTTCCGTAGAAAAAGCACTAGAAAAAGTAGAACGTGCTTACGCGAAGTTGGATGTTAAATTATAAGTATCATTGAAAATACTAAAAGTGCGGTCATTTTTTGAGAGGTTTTAAAACTCTGTGAAAATTGACCGCACTTTATATATAAATACTTTAAATTAAATGCTATTTAAATATCAAACAATCTAATATTTTTGCAAGCATATTTCCCCCTCTGATATTACCATCGCTTATTTTTAGCTTCAATTATTAAAACTAAAGTCGCCATTGCAGCAGATCCATTTAACCAAAAAGATGCCATTTTCTTAAAATCAGAAAAAGAATAATTATCAAGTTTTAAAAGCAGATCAAGCAAACTAAATATCAAAGTGGAAGATGTAAAACAAATAAGAAATATAATTAACCAAAATATAACGTATTGAAGTAATAGCTTAATTTTCATTACTTACCCCTATATGTTTTTTTATACTCTTCTCATTATCATCAAGCATATTGCCTACTTTACTACTACCGCATGCTATTTCCTAATTTTATTTGAAATAAATATTGATAATAATATCAAAGGAGAACCTAATGAAAACAATTTAAAGCAAAAAACTATTATTTCCATTATCTCATCTAAAGAAATAGAGCCTCCATTTATAACAAATGAAAATATTATTAAACCTAATGAAAATACTAAAAAACAGCATGTAAAAATCAGTATTAAAAGAATAATAATTTGAAGAGCTTTATTCATTATTAGGTACTCCTTTTACCCAATTCTTTATATTTCCCTCATTTTTTTCTAGTTTCTGATTAAGATATTCACTAGTTGATGAATCGCCAATAGTTCCGAATCGAGCTGAAACAGATTTATACTCCCCATTCAAAAGATCATAAAACTTTTGATTTCTATTTTGTGGAGCATAATAATCTTTATTCCTACTAACATCGCCAGCTAATGCTCTATATCCTGCTTTTTCCAACAATTTTCCAGCTCCGGCTCCTAAAATTGTTGCTCCAGCAGTAGCCCCCATTTTATAAAGAGGATCCTTTCCCTCATAATTTGCCTGCATGCCCGAACTAACAGTGTTAATAGCTAATGTTGTTCCAAATTTTGTTCCTCCCGCAGCAAAACCAGTTCCTGCACTCCACGCCAGATCGCTCATCGAAGTCTCTTTCCCACTTAATGAATTTCCAAGGTAAGTAAATCCCATACTTGTACCCGAATTCACCACCTTTTCAGTCAAAATAGGATATGCTTTAGCCAAATCTCCAACTTTCGCTGTTGCAGAAACCACTTTGTTTGGTAAGTTCAATGCATTAACAGTTGCCGGCAGTTTACTTAATGCATTTGAAAGTACACCAACTCCATAAATCATCGAGGCTGACTCCAACCCATCCTTAACTGAATAAGCTATTTTCCCATTCGCTGAATTTTTATAATTCTCAGGAGCATCAAGTTCGTTCTTGACAGTATAATACATATCTTCATCACGAGAATGTTTTTCAGAACGCCATCCTAGCCAGTTCTTACTCTCTTCTGGCAAAGTATTCACTGCTTGCGATCTTTGCGCATCCGTACCTGCAAAAGGGAAATGACCATAATCTCGTTTTGGTACAGGATCGTTTATTAAATATTCTGATTCAAAACGATTTTGAGCATTAACCAATGATGTTGATGGTGCCAATTTATAACCTGATGCGGTATTCCCCGTAACAGTTTCTATATAATAACGATCTACATAGCTTAAAAATGCCTCTCTTTCCTTGCTATTTAAGGAATTTGGATCTTTTCTAAATTTATCCAAGAGAACGTCACTACGCTGATCTGATTCAATTAAATCTCTAAACTCCAATTTTTCTTTATTTGTTAATTTTTCTCCACGATGATATTTTGTTTTTAAGGCATTTAATCTCGTTCTTGATGCATCACTCAAGAAATTATTCTCCACAGCATTCTTAGCTGTAGTTAATCCTACACCAATTCCTTGACTACTATTTGCTGCCGCTCCACCCACTAAAGCACCGGCTGCTTGACTAACAGAAGATACGACTTCTTTCTCTTCTCGATTAAGTTGGTTCGGCTTTTTACCATAAAGCTCTTTTGCAATTACATCAGCCATCACCTCACCCGCTAAAGCACCGCCAGCTCCCGCTGCAGCATTTTGATTTGCGGAGTAAGCTTCCACCGCGCCCCAAACTGCATGGGCAACCTTATTAGCCATAGGGCTACCCTCAGTGGCTAGCTTAATTTGATGATTTATTTCTGGTGAAAGTGCTGAGGTAACAATACCACCAGCTGGCAAACCACCCAATGCTGCAGAAATAGCATTCATGGCACCATCAATTTTTCGCTTATATTCTCCCCCAGTTTGCCATTTGTCCGCTTCATTATTAGCCGTTATTAGATTTTGATTCGCGGTATTTAATGCGGTTTCATTTTCTTTGCTTGGGTTAGCTTTATACGCACGGTCAGCAACTTCTTGAGCAGCTTGTGCTTCACGTTGTTTCGCAACAGCTTCTTCACCTAATTTATTTGCAATTGCATTCCCAGCAGCACTCGCTGTTTGAACAAACCCTTTTGTTGTCTCCACCTGTATATTAAGCTCTTTTTGTAAGGCATTCTTATCAAAACGATTTTCTAATTTACCACTTTGACTTTCTGCATTATCAGTACTGATATCTGTTTTAATTGCTGCAAGGGTCTCGGTGATGGATTTCCCTGTACGTGCTTGTTGTGCGTTTTCATTGCGGATTTCAATATTTTGAGTATTGATACCGCTTTTAGTCACGCTATCTTGATTATCACTTTCGCGACCATAACCCACACCACCAGAAATACCATTTTTCTCTTGGCCAGTCCATCCGCCATTTGCATCTCCCTTAGCAGATATACCTATTGAAGAACCTTTATAAGATGAGTGATTTTCAATATCGCTATGGCTTAATGTACCAGTACTAAATTGATTTAATCCTAAGCTTTCAGCTTGTTGAGTTGAAGTAATGATCGCACCTTTTAAATCTGTGTGATTTTTTACATTCACATCATAGCCTTCATCACCCGCATAGATTCCTGCTTGTTCATTCACACTTGCATGATCAGCATTAATTTTCGATTTATTGAAACTACCACCAGCAGAAAAACCATATATATATAAAGTACACGGTGGAAAAAATCTCATCCATTATATGTATTTTTTACTTTCTACTTTAGCTATTGTTCTTTATTTTCATTTTCACAATAATACATGACATGTACATTTCCTTTATATTTCATGCATATTTTTTTCCATTAGCCTCTTTGTACATTTTATTAAGATTATGCCAAGCCTCATCTGAAGAATATGAAAGGCAAGATTGAATAAAAATAGTCATAAAGAATATAACTAAAGATTTCATTACTTCCATCCCCATAACTAGTGCAAGGTGCGTGAACCAACAATTAACGTACGCTAACTTGATGACGAATTAATTTTCTTTCTCTAAAAAAAGCGCGGTCATTTTTCAGATTGTTTTTAAAATTTAAAAACTCCAAAATTTTTGACCGCACTCTATTTAAATAATAAATTCAATGCTTTATAAATTACATTTTCCCTTATCCCATTTAGGATCTTGATAGCCACATTCAGCTGGCCAGTATCGGTAATATCCCTTTCTTTCCATACAAGATTGAAATTCTTTGTATTTACCAGTTTTATTGATATAGTGAAGTTCTTGATCTCCATATTTACTACCGCAGCTAACAGCATCTTTCCAACGCTGTTGCTGATCAGTTTTACCTATACTATAAGGCTTTTGATAATGTGCTATAGCTGGCCATAATTTGCCTTTATCAACACAATTAACCATTTGTGGAGTATAAAAACATCCGCTTGAATACCAACATCCGTTTAATATAAAACAAAGAAGAAATAAGGTGTATCTCATTTTATTTACCTCCTATTTTCATCAAAAGTTCAAACATATCTGATGACATTACATCGGATAAAGCAAATGGTGCGGATACCGGTATTGCAATAACAGTTGTTACACCTGATGCTACACCAGTAAGTTTATTTTTTCTGCAGTATTTCCTTGTTTATCATACCAGCCCCATACTTGGCCTCCTAACAGGTCGTGAGTACCGGCAAAGGATTCTACCGCCATATCCGAGATAGAACCGATGCTATACGGAATTCTCGTAAAATGTAGATTCCACTCACCTTGAACAGATTGAAAGCCACCGGTTTCTCCATACAATCCACTCGCTTTTTCATTTTTCTTTGGATCAATAGCATCATCCAATGAAAATCCATTTTCACCTTTAAATACAACTAACCCATCTGCATTTTTTTCACAGGAACCGACTCCTTGAGTACAAATTGCATTGATATCAATTCGAACACCACCTAATTTTACTCCATCAAAATAACCGCTATCATAACTATCATTACGAAGAATTTTCCCCGTCTTAGCATCTTTAATGCCTTTAAATAATCTTGAATTGGCCAAAGTCTCCTCTCTCATCTTCGTCGCGGCTAATTGCAAAGTTCCTTGAGTGATTGCAACATCCGGTGAGCCGGCGGCAATGCCAACCACTGTTTCAAGCAAACGTTTTTGATACTGCAATTTATAAATTGCTCCATAAAGTGCGGTCTTTTCCTCTTCCGTTTTGGCTTCCTTGATTTGTTTTCTCAATTCAGCCTGTTTTGGAAGCACATAGTCATCAATCATTGAGAAGGCATTTTTACGAAAATCTTGAGTAACTTTCACTTGAATGTTGAGCTCTTTCATCACTTTATCTTTATCAAAATGATTTTCCAACTTGCCGGAATGCTGCTCTGCATTATCCGTAGTTACATCGGTTTTAATGCTATCTAGCGTTTGCTCAACCGTTTCACCGGTTTTCGCCAGTTGTTCCGCTTGGTCTCTAATTTCAATATTCGCAGTATTAATACCACTTTTTGTCACGCTACTTTGACTTTCTTTATCTCGCCCAATACCAAATCCTGTTGAGGTTTCTAAAGAATCCCAACCTGTAGCAAGTTGTTTTGCGTTGTCTTTACCCTGCGCATTTTTGGCTTCTGTGGTCAATTCTCCTCGGTCGTTTCTATAAATCGGATTGCCATCATCATCCACCGCCTGTTTACTACTTTGCGCTTGACCCTCTTTCCCAAACGGTGTGTCAAAATTCGCTGCCACACTGCCGCTCACACCAAAGCTTGAACCGCTATAGTTTGAATGGTTTTCAATATCTGAATGAGTCAGGCTGCCGGTACTAAAATGGTTTTTACCATCTGCTTCTGCCTTTTGGGTAGACGTAATCAATGCACCTTTAAGATCGGTATGCTTATTAACATTAATATCGTAACCTTCATCTCCGGCATAAATTCCTGCCTGTTCATTCACGCTTGCATGATCAGCATTGATTTTCGATTTATTGAAACTACCACCTGCGGCAAAACCATAGCCTACTGTCACACTACCACTTGCATTCATTTGTTTACCATGGTAGCGAGATTTATCTTGCAAGCTCTCGATATTGAGGTTTTCAGCATTAAGTTCTACTCGTTTGCCTTTTACTTGGCTACCAATAATATTGGCATCACCACCTGCATTAATCACGGTTTTTCCTTCAGTATGAGTACGTGATTCGCTCTTTTTAAGCTATTAATAAAA
>CAUUXN010000015.1:0-23645 GCA_963548985.1 uncultured Haemophilus sp.
GCGACCTTTGGCTCCGGAGGCCAACGCTCTATCCAACTGAGCTACGAACGCGTTACTGCGTCGTTGCAGGGGCGTATATTAATGATTTCCAAATACCTTGTCTAGCACTTTTTTGAAAAAAAATATCAAAAGATAAATTTTTGTTCAATTTGTATAGAATTTATTATGTATTCGTTTATTTTTAGTGCTAAAACGTAAAAAAGGATAGCAAATTGCTATCCTCTTTATTTCATTTATTGCTTGTTACGACGTGCGCGACGTTTCATTCTTCGTACCCATCGGGTGATTTTCCATGCTTTTGTAATTGAATAAGCATAAAGGAAGAATAATACAATAAACGCAATAAACATTGCCCATTCATTAACATAGAAGACTTCGCCTAAAATCCCGATTGTGGCACAAATGGCCGCAAAGAAAGTAATTAATAAAAAGGCTTGGCGAGAGGTTAATCCAGCTCGAACCATTAAGTGGTGTACGTGTAAGCGATCCGGGCGGAATGGACTTTTTCCTTTGCGTAAGCGACGATAAATAATTGCCACCATATCAATTAAAGGAACAGCAATAATCCAAAGTGCGGTCACTGGATTCATCGGATGTCCTTTTCCTTGCGTACTTAAAAGTAGAATCCAAATAATAGTAAAGCCGATTAAAGTACTTCCTGCATCGCCCATGAACACTTTATATTTTGGGCCTAAGGGTATGCCTAAATTTAATAATAGATAAGGCAAAATTGCGACAATTAAGGCAAAACTCCAATACGCCATATCCATCTGTCCATCACGGAACATTAAGATACCAATGGCAGCAAATGAAACAATTGATAATCCACCCAATAATCCATCGATACCATCAATCATATTAAAGGCATTAATAATCGCAATTGTCGCAAATACGGTAATAATCAACCCAATGGAGCCAAGCGTTAATTGGAATGGTCCGAGAATTTGACCTAAATGATCTAAATAAACATTACCCAAATCGATCATTAAAATCGCGAGCACTGCTTGAATCCCTGCACGCAAGAAGGGACTAATATCAAAGCGGTCATCTAAGATACCGATTGCGAGTAGAACAAAGATACTGAATATATAAAGATAAGGTAAACGAAGTTGATCCCACTCCATTAAATAATAGCAAAGGTTTCCCATAAAAAGAGAAACACCGCCAATAAGTGGAATCGCACCTTGGTGACGCTTACGATAATTTGGTTTATCAACCAAGCCAATTTTATTCGCAATTGGTCGCATCACAATCAAGGTTAAAAATGCCCCTAAGAAAGTTACAATAAGACTTAGCATAGTTTGTATCCTAAAAATTTTTTGCAAAGGATAACATAAAGAAAAATCAGCACACAAAGATTTTTCTCAAATTCAGTTTTTTAGTACAATATGCCCACTTTTAATATAAGGATTAAAAATCATGACAAAATCAACCGCACTTTTCTCTCGTGCACAAGAAGTTATTCCTGGTGGTGTAAACTCCCCTGTTCGTGCTTTTAAAGGCGTAGGTGGTACACCCGTATTTATTCAAAAAGCCAAAGGCGCTTACATTTACGATACCGAAGGCAAACAATATATCGATTATGTGGGTTCTTGGGGGCCAATGATTTTAGGTCACAATCACCCTGCTATTTTGGATGCTGTATTAAAAGCAGCAGAAAATGGTTTAAGCTTTGGTGCACCAACACCATCTGAAATTGATTTAGCAGAATTAGTCTGTGAAATTGTGCCATCTATTGAAATGGTTCGTATGGTGAGTTCAGGTACTGAAGCAACCATGACAGCCATTCGTCTTGCGCGTGGTTATACAAATAGAAGCAAAATCTTAAAATTTGAAGGTTGTTACCACGGCCATTCTGATTCACTTCTAGTAAAAGCAGGATCGGGGGCGTTAACACTTGGTCAACCAAGCTCACCAGGTGTGCCTGAAGATTTTGCAAAACACACTTTAACTGCAGAATATAACAATCTTGATTCTGTTAAAAAATTATTTGAAGAATTTCCTAACGATATTGCTTGTGTGATTATTGAACCTGTCGCAGGCAACATGAACTGTATTCCGCCAAAAGAAGGTTTCTTACAAGGCATTCGCGAAATCTGTGACCAATATGGTGCACTTTTCATTATTGATGAAGTCATGACTGGTTTCCGTGTTTCACTTGCGGGTGCACAAGCTTACTATGGTGTAACACCGGATCTCACCACATTAGGTAAAGTCATTGGTGGCGGTATGCCAGTGGGTGCTGTTGGCGGTAAAAAAGTGATTATGCAACACCTCGCACCAACCGGCCCTGTTTATCAAGCAGGTACTCTTTCAGGTAACCCGATTGCAATGGCGGCAGGTTTAGCCTGTTTAACCGAATTGAAAAAAGCAGGTAACGAGCAACACCTTGCAGAATTAACCACTAAACTTTGTGACGGCTTAAAAGCATTAGCTCAAAAACACAATGTGCCATTTGTGATTAATCATGTAGGCGGCATGTTTGGTATTTTCTTCACTGACCAAAAACAAGTTACTTCTTATGCAGAAGTCATGAAATGTGATACCGAAAAATTCAAAGTGTTCTTCCATAAAATGCTTGATCAAGGTGTTTACCTTGCGCCTTCTGCTTTTGAAGCAGGCTTTATGTCTTTAGCACATACAAATGAAGACATTGAAAAAACGCTTGCTGCCGCTGATATTGCATTTGCCGCAGTGGCTTAAATATAAAAAGTGCGGTTAAATTTAACCGCACTTTTTTATTTCATACTATAAACGTTCATAGAGTACGTTTTCTAACAATCCCCTTTCCTCTTCGCTTAATGCGATTCCGTTTTCATTTGTCAGAATGAAGAAGTCTTCGGCTTTTTCCCCTACAGTCGTGATTTTTGCATTACAAATATTGAGTTTTAACTCAGTAAAAATTTGACTGATTTGAGCCAATAAACCGGGTTTATCTAAAGCCACCACTTCTAATTCAGTATGCTCTTTTTTGGTTTCTTTCAAAAAACGTACATCTGTTTTTACGGTGAAATGTTGCAACTGTCGATTATTTGCAAAAGACATAGATGGCAATTTTTCACCTAATAAAACAGAGGTTAATACCGTCTCTAATTCTCGGCGACGTTCCGAACGAACTAATTCACCGTTTAATTCAGTGATGATAAAGCTGTCGAACACGTAGCCATCATCTGATGTTAAAATTTGTGCATCATGAATACTGAATTTTTTCGCGCCAATGGTTGAGACCACTTTATTAAACAAATTAGCTTGATCGGGACAATAAACGAAAATTTCTGTTCCGCCGGAAGAAAAACGGTTACTGATTTTAACGAGTACTTCACCATCAAATTCGGCTAATAACTCTGTATGCCACGCAATTTGTTTTGGACTATTTCGTAAGAAATAATCAGATGGGCAACGCTGCCACAACACTGAAATTTTCTCTTCCGATAATTCTGGTTTTTCTTCGGATAAAATTGCCAACGCCAATTGACGATTTTCAAGGATTTTTTCTTCATTATCTAATAACAAATCCATCCCTTGTCGGAATTGTTGCGCCGTATAATCGTATAAAGAAGCAAAAAGAGAGCGCTTCCAGCTATTCCATAATGTGCCATTTGTCGCACAAATATCCGCAACGGTCAGACAAGTAAGATAATCTAAACGCACACGATTTTGCACATTTTCTGCAAAGGTCATTACGACTTCCGGATCATGAATATCTCGACGCTGTGCAGTAATTGACATGAGCAAATGCTCTTTTACCAACCAGATCATTGTTTCAATTTCTCGACGATCAAAACCATGCAAACGAGCAAAGTCAGCGACATCTTCAGCCCCTAACTCCGCATGATCTCCCCCTCGCCCTTTCGCTATATCATGGAAAAGTGCGGCAACATAAAGCAAAGTGCGGTCAGGTATTTGAGTAAATATTTGATGGCAAATGGGATGGGATTCTGCCTCATCTTCAGCTAAGAAACTTTCCAATTTCAACATCACTCGCAAGATATGCTCATCCACCGTGTAAATATGGAAGAGATCAAATTGCATCAAGCCTTCAATCCCCTGCCATTGTGGCAAATAAGCCGTTAACACACCATATTGGTGCATTGGGAGAAATGCTCGCTGAATGGCTTTCGGTTGATTAAATAACCGAATAAATTTCTCTCTTGCTTCAGGAATATCACATAATTTCTGCGTCAAGCTTTCCAACGCAATCTGAAGTTGGCGTAATGTTGAAGAATGAATTTCAGCTTGTTCATGCTGCGTTAGATATAAAAATAGATCCAAAATACGATCTGGATAACGTAAAAACAGATCATTTTTACGTAAACACAAACTTTGATTTACTAGCTCAAAATTATCATCCAAAGGATGAATAGAAACCTCGCCATCCGTTGATAAAAAATGTTCTTTATAATGCTTAATCAGGATATCGGTTAAACGTGAAATCGTGCGTAAAGCTTGGAAAAAACGTTTCATCATTTTTTCGACACCACAGTTTCCCTCGCCTTCAAAACCAAGCATCTCGCTCACTTTAATTTGACGCTCAAACAGCAGTCGGTTGTCATAACGTTTTAAAATCAAGTGTAAAGCGAACCGCACTTTGAATAAAAATTCTTGGCTTTCTAATAATTGTTGGTGTTCTGATGGGTAAATAAAGCCGCTTTCCAAAATACCATCAAGTGTCATTTCTCCTGTGTGGCGTAAGGCGATCCAATATAAAAGGTGAAGATCCCGTAAACCACCGGGGCTGTATTTTAAATCGGGTTCTAAATTGTAACTGGTGTTGTGATAATGCTGATAACGTTCAATTTGCTCTTGAACTTTAGCATCAAAGAATGGTTTTACCGCCCAAAAATCTGGCTTTTTCAGTATTTCCTCTAAAGCATTGAAAAGGGATACATCTCCCGATAAATAACGAGACTCAAGCAAATTGGTGGCAATAGTAATGTCTTGTTTACCTTCCTTTTCACATTCTTCCAAAGAACGAACACTATGCCCTACGTCGAATCCACAATCCCACAAGAACTGCACAAACTGAGCAATTTTTTCTTCCGTTTCAACGCCTCTTTCTTCTTTTGAAAGAATAAGAACATCCAAATCAGATAAAGGAAACATTTCTTGTCTGCCATAACCGCCCACTGCAATTAAGGTGAGATAAGCTTTATCTAATTCAAATTGCTGCCAAAGCTGTTTTAACAAATCATCACAAAATTGTGTACGGTTAGCAATCAGCTCAAAAACGGAATAATCAGCAAAATGCTGACGTTCAAATTCCTTCAAATTTTCACGCTGGATTTTGACCGCACTTGGCGTGAGTGGAAAATCGAAATGATAAGGAAAAAGCATAAGTATTCCACAAACAAAATAATTATAAAAAAAGCCCACTATCGTAGGCTTTTAGCTAAATTTAAAGGTTATTCATCATACGTTGAATTCGACCTTCCGCAATTTCTTCATCACGAATAGTCATCACTTCACAACCAGTTTCTGTCACAACAATTTGGTGTTCATATTGCGCTGAATGGCTACGGTCTTTGGTTTTTACCGTCCAACCATCACCCATAATGCGTACTTCTTTTTTACCCGCATTAATCATTGGCTCAATGGTGAATACCATACCCGGTTTTAAAACCACACCGCCGTCATCAGCATAATAGTGTAATACTTGCGGTTCACAGTGGAATTCAGTTCCTACACCGTGGCCACAGTACTCTCGTACTACGCTAAAGCCTTGGCTTTCAGTATATTTTTGTACCGCTTTACCAATTTCATTTAAACGAATACCCGGCTTAACCGTACGTAATCCCACATAAAGCGCTTCTTGTGCCGCTTCAACCAATTTTTGGCTACGAATATTGGTTTCACCCACAACATACATCTTAGAGTTGTCTCCGAAATAACCGTCTTTAATCACAGTCACATCAATATTGACAATATCACCACGTTTTAATTTTTTATCGTCGCTTGGAATACCATGGCAAACCACTTCATTTATAGAAATACAGGTTGCTTTAGGAAAACCATGATAATTTAAGCATGCAGGAATCACTTTTTGTACATTCACCATGTAATCGTGACAAATGCGATCCAATTCACCTGTGGTCACACCTTCTTTGACATAAGGTTCGATCATAACCAAGACATCAGACGCTAATTTACACGCTTCACGTAACTTAACAATTTCTTTTTCAGTTCTTAATGGAATGCCCATTATTTCTCCTTATTTAATTCAGATTTATTCGCATATAATAGCACTAATTCCGTGAAAAATCTTGAATGAATTAACAGGTTATTAGATAATACAAGGATTATTTTTAGGAAAGTGGGGATAGAGATATGTCAGATTTAGATATGGCCGTACCGCTAACTTTTACTGATGCGGCAGCCAATAAAGTAAAAAGTTTAATTAGCGAAGAAGAAAACAACGAATTAAAATTACGCGTTTATATTACCGGTGGCGGTTGCAGTGGTTTCCAATACGGGTTCACCTTTGACGACAAAGTCAATGAAGGCGACCTAACCATTGAAAAAGCCGGTGTGCAATTAGTGATTGACCCAATGAGTTTACAATACTTAATTGGCGGTACCGTGGATTACACTGAAGGCTTGGAAGGTTCTCGTTTTGTGGTGAACAATCCAAATGCAACCAGTACCTGTGGTTGCGGTTCGTCATTCAGCATCTAATATGGATTTTCAATTTACCCATTATCTAGGCAATGTGCATGCCAAATGTTCGATGGAACACATTGCTCTAGCCAATTGGTTTAATTCAGAAGTGCGGTCAAATCCTCAAGCGTTTTTGACCGCACTTTCTGCCTGTGAGCAGATTAAAAATAATGATGAAGTCACGCTGATTGGTTCCGAATACACGCTTTTTATCAATACCGATGAAGTGATGATTCGCGCCAACAACCTTGCAATTGAAACAGATGAAATTTTAGAAGACGACTTCCATTATTATGATGAAGAAAGTATCGCCTTCTGTGGTACAACAGACTTCATCCACTTTCTTAATGCCTATTTTGAATTTATTGCTTAACCTCATTCTCTGAAGCTAACTATTATGTCGGAAACGGAAAACACCTCATCAGAACAACAAGAAACACAAGCGCCAGATAAGCGCCGTTCTTGTAAAATCTTTTTAGCTAAAGCGACCTTTACTTTAGGGACGCTTGCCGTATTTTATGGTGGCTATTTAGACTGGCAAATTCGCTCAAAAATGGATGGCCAGATTTGGCGTTTACCGGCTGAAGTGTATAGTCGCTTAGAAAGTGTAAAACTGTCTGATAACCTTTCTTTTGACGAAGTGATTCAAATCTTATTGGATAACGAATACCGTCAAACTACTATGATTGCAGCACCGGGCGATTTTAAACTCGAAGAGGATACCATCGTATTACTTCGTCGAGCATTCCCTTATCCTGACAAGCCTGAACCTCAACGTGTATTGCGTTTACGTTTTACAGATAACAAACTTTCTCGTATTGAAGATTTAGTCAACGTCAAAGCGGTTGATGAATTCCGTCTTGCGCCTAAATTAATTGCCATGTTGGAATCAGATAATGAAGATCGCTTAGCGATTCCATTACAGCACTACCCTCGCTTACTCATTGATGCCTTATTACTCACTGAGGATCGCCGTTTTTATGATCATAACGGGATTAACCCTATCGGTATTATGCGTGCAATGATTGCTAATATTAGAGCGGGTCAAACGGTTCAAGGCGGCAGTACACTGACTCAGCAATTAGTGAAAAACTTGTTCTTATCTAGCGAACGTTCTATTACACGTAAAGCCAATGAAGCGTTGATGTCATTAGTATTAGATTGGCGATATGATAAAAACCGTATCTTAGAAACCTATCTTAACGAAATTTACCTTGGTCAAAATGGTGATATCCAAATTCACGGTTTTGCATTGGCAAGCCAATTCTATTTTGGTCGTTCTATCCGTGAAATTAGCCTTGACCAAATTGCCCTTTTAGTCGGCATGGTAAAAGGACCATCCCTTTATAATCCATGGCGAAATCCACAATATGCACTCGATCGCCGAAATGTGGTGTTAAAACTGATGCTTGATCACCAAATGATTGGGGATGAGTTGTATGAGATGTTGAGTAAACGTCCATTAGGCGTGCAAGCTAAAGGTCAAATTTCTCGTAAATACCCTGCTTTCATTCAAACATTGCAAGCCGATCTTCGCCGTCAATTAGGGGAAAATAAAACCTCTGCGCTACTTGGTGCGCGTATTTTCTCCACTATGGATTTAAAACAACAGGAACAAGCTGAAAATGCTGTGGTGAATACGGTTAATCAATTACAAATACAAACTAAAAATCCACATTTAGAAGGCGCAATGATTGTCGCGGATTATCACTCGGGTGAAATACGTGCTGTTGTCGGTGGATTACAAACAGAATATGCCGGATTTAACCGAGCCTTAATGTCAAAACGTCAAATTGGTTCTTTGGTAAAACCATCCATTTATTTGACCGCACTGATGAATCCGGAACAATTTCGTTTAAATACGCCAATTCAAAACCAGCCAATCACGATTTATGTTAAAGGTAGCCAACCTTGGCAACCTCGTAACTACGATCGCAAATACAGCGGTTCGGTGATGTTGATGGATGCCCTTGCTCGCTCGCTGAATATTCCAACGGTAAACATTGGGATGAAAGTCGGTTTAAGCAAAGTGATCGATACGCAAAAAGCCATGGGCTGGGATAATGTAGCCATTCCAAAAGTGCCTGCAACCTTGCTTGGTTCTTATAGTATTTCACCTTATGATGTGACCAAACTCTATCAAACCATTGCAAATCAAGGTGGCAAAATTGAGTTAAGTACCATTCAAAGCATTGCTGATCGCCAAGGGAATATTATTTACGAACACAATACCGTGCCGGATCAAGTGGTGCCGAGAGAGGCTGCTTATCAAACCTTATATGCGATGCAACAAACCGTAGAACGAGGTACCGCGCGTAGTTTACAAAATGATTACGCGGATCTTCGTCTTGCAGGTAAAACAGGCACCACCAATGATGCCCGTGATACTTGGTTTGTGGGGATTGATGGTAAAAATGTTAGCACCATTTGGCTAGGTCGCGATGATAACGGTGAAACTAAATTAACGGGTGCCTCTGGTGCACTACAAATCTATAAAGATTATTTAAACCGTGTGGTTATTGAAAAACTGAAACTCGGTCAACCTTCTACCATTAAATGGGTTGGCATCAATGCTTACGGCAGTTGGAGTTGTGGTAGCAGTCGGACGATCCCTGTATGGATAAATAAAGATCAAAACTTCTGCGCTTCTGCACCAACGACGAGTACGGCAACAGCTACCGCAGCGCAGACTACGCAATCGCCACAACCTGAGCAACCAGAATCCGCAAAACAAGAAAGTGTATGGGATGTGTTAGATAATAAAGCGCCTGTTGAAGAAGTTGCACCCGCTCAATAAACTCGCTTATTTTTGACCACACTTTTATATCTCCATAAAGCGCCTAGCAAAGACGCTTTATTCTTTTAAGCATACAATAACCCTCTAGACATTTCCGACTCTTGTGAATTTTTTGATCTCCATCACAAAAATTAAAATTATTTATTGTCATTTCACTGATATCAAAAGATAATTATAAATAGGAATTAATTTCATTTTAGGTAATGAGGTAAATAGACGATGCTATTCCGTTCTATTCGATTTTTCTTTTTAATTTTTTCACTCGCCTTTTCTTCTTCTTCACTCTTTGCACAAGATAACTATCAACAATGGGTTGATGATATTACGGCTCGCTTAGATAAAACGTCTCAACTGCTCCAACAAGGCAATAAAGATGACGCCCGTACTGAAGTGCAAATGGCTTATTTTGAAGTCTTTGAAAATCTAGAAGGCCCAATTCGTATCAATTTCTCCGCACAAAAAAGTTACCAAATGGAAGCGACTTTTGGCGAGATCCGTAAAATGATTGGTGAAGGCAGTTCACAAAAAGAGATTCAGGCTAAAATCGATCAACTCAAAAAAGAATTACAAGAAGTGCTGCCATCATTGGTTGAAGGTCATCAACTCAATGCTGACGGACAACATGGCGTTTATGATAATCAAGCGATTGCCCCTTATTGGCAACAAAGTTTTAAAACCATTGATGATTTAATCGCTCAAGGGATCGATGCTTATCAAAATGGTGATCTTGCCAATGCCAAAAAATTGTTCCAACAAGCACAATATGATGGCTATAAAAACTCAGAAATGGAAATGTCCATTCGCCAAAATCGCTCTGCAGAAATCTCAGCTGCGATTAACCAACAGTTTTACAACATCATTCGTTTAAGCGAACAAGCCGATCAAATCACAGAGATTGGTTATCAAAGCACTCAATTATTACAAGATATTGAAGAAAACTTGCCTAACCTGCCAACGACACGTGAAGAACAAAATGTTCAATCCAATGCAGCACAGCAAGCAACTGATAACCAACAAGAGCAAGATTGGAATAAGATTAAACAAGAGATCAACCAACGTATCCAACAAGCGATTACCCTCTATCAACAAGGTGAAAGCAAAAAAGCGATTCTTTCCGTACAAGACACCTATTTCGACGTGTTTGAAAGCACTGGAATGGAAAACAAAGTAGGTTCTCGTGATAGTAACTTTAAAGCTGAACTTGAAGGCTACTTTACTCGTCTCGTGAGTTTAATGAAAGCTGAACAAGGTGATAAGTTACAAGCTCAAGCTGATGGCCTAAACCAGAATTTAACTAAAGCGGTTGAAATGTTACAGGGCGAAGAGCAAAGCGATTGGTCTATGTTCTTATATAGCCTTTTAATCATTCTTCGTGAAGGTTTAGAAGCCTTATTAATTGTTGCGGCTATCGTGACTTACTTAATTAAAAATAATCACCAAGATAAACTGCCGGTTATTCGTCAGTCTGTTTATGTGGCGCTAATTGCCAGTGTGGTTACCGCATTTATCTTCCAACTTATCTTTGAAAACTCGGGTCAAAACCGCGAATTACTCGAAGGCTTTACGATGATTTTTGCCGTCGTCATGCTCTTTATGATGAGTTACTGGTTATTGTCGAAAGTCGAAGCACAAAACTGGAAACGTTATTTAGAAGGTAAACTGTCTACTGCTCTTACTACTGGCTCACTCATTGGCCTATGGCTTACCAGCTTCTTAGCCGTATATCGTGAAGGGGCGGAAACGGTATTGTTCTATTATGCCCTTGTAGGTGATGCGAAAAGTGCGGTCAGTTTCATCTACCTTTTCGCAGGTATCATTGTCGGCGCAATTATTCTCACCATTTGCTACTTCGTGATGCGTTATACCGTGGTGAAATTACCGCTTAAACCATTCTTTATGTTTACGGGTTCATTTATGTACTTAATGGCCTTTGTATTCGCCGGTAAATCTGTTTTAGAACTCATTGAAGGCAAACTTTTCGAGCCAACGCTGATTAGCGGTATGCCTGAAATTTCGTGGTTAGGTATTTATCCTTATATGGAAACCTTGATTCCACAAGCAATCTTACTCGTCGCAGCCGTATTTGCTCTGTTTATTATGAAATATCAAAGCAAAAAAGCCGCGTAATACCCAACAATCCTTTAGGAGAAAAACAATGAAAAAAGCACTTTTAGCAACAGCATTATTTGCGGGTATTTTCACCGCATCTACTGCTAACGCATTCCAAGAATATCCAATCGGTGAAGCGGTAACCATGAATGAAATGGAAATTGCGGCGGTTTATCTCAAACCAATCGATATGGAACCACGTGGTATGGGTTTACCTGCTGCGAAATCAGATATCCACTTAGAAGCGGACATCCACGCAGTAAAAGGTAATAAAAATGGCTTTGGTGATGGTGAATGGATGCCTTACTTAACCATCAACTATACTTTAGTAAATGCTGATACGGGTGAAAAACAAGAAGGTACCTTCATGCCAATGGTAGCGGGTGACGGTCCTCACTACGGTGCTAACGTGAAAATGATGGGCGTGGGTAACTATAAATTAACTTACCACATCGACCCACCATCAAAAGCGGGTATGCACCGTCATACCGACTCTGAAACAGGTGTTGGTCGTTGGTGGAAACCATTTGATGTTAACTATGAATTCAAATTCACTGGCATCAAATAATCTAAGGTAAATCTCATTTTACCGACTTGCCTTCCCTTGTTTGTCAGGGGAAGGCAATAGCATTTCATTTAACCTTAAAATATCGTCTGTTTTATCCTATTAAATGGTCAAACTATGAATTATTTTTTTACTTTCCTGCTTCAAGCACTTTTACCTTTTTCATTATTGCTCGGTGTTTATCACAGTAAACAATCCACTGTAAGTGCGAAAAAAATAATTTGGCTTAGCCTATTCGGTTTTATTGCCGGTATCGTACTGCGCCTTAGTTTACCTGCGGGACAAATCACCAATTTAATCGTCAATGCGGTGATATTGGTGCTCTTGACTATCTTTGCCTTATGTTTAATTTTCGGCAAAGGTCGCTTACCTGCCTTTTGGCAAACCATATTAATGCTCATCGCGGGAAGCTTCTGGGCAAAAGATCCTAATATTACTGCCCTCGTTTCTACTGATGTTATCAATACCGATTCGATCTTACATATAAGTGCGGTCATTTTTGCCTTTGTTTTTTGTCTATGCTTACAAGGCTGGATCTATTTACTTCTAAAACAAGCGGTAAAAACACAACAAAAATCAACCGCACTTTTAAAAGGTGCAATTAGCCTTCTCTTAATTAGCTTACTTGTTCCACTTATTGGCGAACTCTTATTAATTTTAATGAAACTCCAAGTGCTTGAACTCACCAAACTACGTTTAAGCTTTGTTGCGAAATCAGGCGAAATCACTCACTGGTTAAATTACATCTGTGCTGCCTTACTCTTCGTTGTACTTGCCATCTTCTACGGCAAAATTCATTTATCACGCAAGCAACAAGTTAATGCCACACAAGAACCCATTGAAAAACGCCAAAAATTAGCCGCATTGCGTACCTCCTCTCGATTACTTGGTTGGGGATATTTGGCTTTAGCGATTATTTTTACTACCCAGCTTTATTGGGAGCAAATTGCCTCTCGTCCACCACAACTTTCAGAAGCAATTCCTCTGACCTTAGATGAAAAGCAACAAGTCCATATTCCAATTGAACAAGTAAAAGACGGTAAATTACACCGTTTTGTCTGGATTGCTGATGACGGTAAAGCTGTGCGTTTCTTTGTCATTAATCGTCAACCAGATAAATTGAGTCTAGCTGCGGTATTTGATGCCTGCTTGCTTTGTGGTGACCAAGGCTATGTAATGGAAGGTAACCAAGTCGTTTGTGTAGGCTGCGGCGTACATATGTTTATTCCATCTATTGGTAAACCGGGTGGCTGTAATCCTGTTCCAATTGAAGATTGGCAACAAACTGAGACTGAAATTCTCATTAATCGAACCAGCTTAGAAGAAGGGTTAAATTTATTTAGCACGATTGTTGAAATAGATGTAAAAGATCCAATTAGTGGCGCCCAAATGAAAAACACTAAAACAGAGCACAAATATAATTACGAAGGTAAAACTTACTTCTTTGAAAGTGAGAAAAATCTTGATTTATTCCGTGATAACCCTGAAAAGTATTTAGGTAAGGGGGAATAATGCTAGCAAGAATGTTATTTCAATCTTGGCGCTTCAGCATTAAACGTAAACTGTTGGCCGTTATCACTATTTTCTTAGCGGCTGGCTTAGTCTCTGCGCTCTTGGCGGTATCCATTGATATTGGCGATAAAATGGCAAAAGAGCTCAAATCTTACGGAGCCAATATTTTAGTTGAACCTGCAAGTAATGCAGCCTTGCCTGATGAACTCAGTCATAACGCAGATTTAAGTAGCCAAGATTTTCTCGATGAAAAAGAGCTGCCGAATATTAAAGATATTTTCTGGCGAAATAATATCGTAGGTTTTGCACCGTTATTAAGTGCAGATGTAAAAGCGGAAACGCTTTCCACAAACACTCACGATAAATCAACCGCACTTGGACAAATTAATGTGTTAGGTACGTTTTTCGATCACAACATCCCTGTACCAGATGAAGATGATTACCACACAGGACAAAAAATCATTAGTCCTTATTGGCATGTGCAAGGGGAATGGGTCAACGACCTTGAAACACCAGAGGGAGAATTTATCCCTGCATTGATTGGTGAGCAATTGGCTCAACGAACTGGCCTAAAACAAGGCGATAAAATCCAGCTTCGCTATCAAACTAATGAGCTAGATAATCAAAGTGCGGTTGAAATTACCGGTATTTTATCCACGGGTGGGGCTGAAGATAATCAATTAGTCATGCCCCTCAACGCTGTGCAAAAATTACTGGGCTTAGAAGGAAAAATTCAATCAGTTAAAGTCTCTGCGCTTACCGTACCTGAAAATGACCTTTCTCGTAAAGCCCGTGCTAATACCGATGCATTGGATGCGGAAGAGTACGATCGTTGGTATTGTACGGCTTATGTCTCGTCTATTTCACACCAATTAGAAGAAGCTATTTCTGGTGCTATTGTTCGACCAATTTGGCAAGTCGCCGCATCAGAAGGTGTCGTCATTGGTAAAATCCAGTTATTGCTTGCTGTCGTGACTCTCGCGGCCTTAATCGCCGCTGCTATGGGCATAGCCTCATTAATGAGTACAGGGATCATTGAGCGTTCAAAAGAAATTGGTTTAATGAAAGCGTTAGGCGCATACCAATGGCAAATCGCGTTATTGTTTTATTGCGAAGCCATTATTAGTGCCTTAATTGGTGGCTCGCTTGGTTGTATTGCAGGTTGGGGCTTAGCAAGATTTATTGGTTCGGCTCTATTTGGTGTTCCGCTAAGTTTTGCTTGGATTGTAATCCCTTGCGTATTAATGCTGTCTATTTTAATTGCTGTAGTGGGTACTTGGTTCCCTGCTCATCGTATTGCCAAACTTTACCCTGTGGAGGTGCTCTATGGCCGCCAATAAAAGTATGTTTTGGCGTTTAATCTTCCAAGCATTACGCCTACGTTTACAACGAGTATTTATTATCTTCTCCGCCCTGACTGTTGGTGCGTCCATTGTGACGGCTATGGCTGCGGTCTATTTCGATATTAATACCAAAATGAGTCAAGAGCTCCGTACTTTCGGGGCAAACTTTTACATCGGTGCAGCCAATGGTGGATTGATGAAAGAACGCCAATTAAAGCAAATTCTGCACAATGCACCGGATAATTTCATCACCGCTGCCAGTCCTTATTTATATGGTGTTGCGCGAAGTGATTTAGAAAAAATTGTGATTATGGGCGTGTGGTTTGAAGATATGCGTGTGCTTGCACCTTATTGGCAAATTACCGGCTCAGCCATTAATGTGAATTTTGATGATCGCAATGCCATGATTGGGAAAACCTTAGCAGAACGCCTTAATTTAGGTGTTGGAAGTAAATTAACGCTGTCTAAAAATGCGGTTGAAAAACATGAATTCACGATAAAAGGTATTGTTGAGGCAGGTGATGCCACAGACAACATGCTAATCGTGAATTTAGAGTTTGCCCAAAATTGGTTGGATAAAGAAGGATTAGCAAATAACGCCTTACTCAATGTAAAAAATGAACAAGGTAATGTCGCACAATTTGCCCAGGACATTATGCAACATCAACCTGATCTGACTGCTCGACCAATTCGAAAAGTCTCTGCTTCTGAAGGGCAGATTTTAGATAAAATCAAAGGATTGATGGGCTTAATCTCATTGGTCATTTTGATTCTCGCCACCCTTTGTGTTAACACCACATTGATTGCGATTGTTGGTGAGCGAGCAAAAGAATTTGCACTACAAAAAGCCTTAGGTGCCAAACAAAGTGACATCATTAAACAGATTAGTACCGAGATTCTGATCATTGCACTTTGTGCAATTGTCGCGGGCCTGATTTTCGGCTACATCTTGGCTCAATTACTTGGATTAACCGTATTTAAATCTTATATTGATATGCGTCTACCGGTTATTCCAATTACTATCGTCTTATCGTTATTGGTTGCCTTTATTGCGGTGATTGTACCAACCAAACGAGCTTTAAATATCCAAACCGCAAATGTATTAAAAGGGGAATAAAATGAGTGAATTTGTAATTGAAACGCAACATTTATATAAACGATTCGGGCAAGTCACCGCTTTAGAAGATATTAATATTAAAATTCGCCAAGGTGAATTTATTGCGATAATGGGTGCATCAGGTTCCGGTAAAACCACGCTGATGAATATTCTAACCGGCTTAGATACGGCTAGTGAAGGTAAAGTCATTCTAGATGGTGTCGATGCGGCACAATTGGATGAAATCGGTCGTCAGCGTTTCCGTGCAGAAAAAATTGGTCTAGTCTTCCAGCAATTCCATTTAATTCCTTATTTGACCGCACTTGAAAATGTGATGCTGGCTCAGCACTATCACAGTGTGATTGATGAAGCAGCGGCTAAAGCGGTACTCGAACAAGTAGGATTGGGTCATCGTATAGATCACCGTCCAAGCCAACTTTCTGGGGGGGAACAACAACGGGTATGTATTGCTCGCGCATTAGTGAACCAACCACCCGTTATTTTTGCCGATGAACCTACGGGTAATCTCGACGAAAAAAATGAATCGCTTGTACTGGATTTACTACAAGAATTAAATCGCCAAGGTAGAACCATTGTGATGGTGACGCACAATCCAGAATTGGGTGAGTTAACCGATCGTGTTATTTATCTCCATCACGGAAAATTTGTAAAAGAGGAAATTCATGAAAAATAAATTCGTCAAACTACTAGCCATAAGTGCGGTCATTTTTGGCAGTGTTTCTTGTAAAGACGAAGTTGCTGCGATTGGTCAAAAAGCACCAGATATCGCAGCCTATGATTTACAAGGTAAAGAAGTGAAACTTGATGATTGGAAAGGCACTCGCTTACTGACATTCTGGTCTGAAACCTGTGGGCGATGTGTTGCCGAATTAAAAGAATTCGAAAAATTGGCCGAAGCGAATCCAGATAAAGTTCAACTTATCGCCATTAATGTAGATGGCGATAAAGTGGATACCAAAGCCGTGGTCGCCAAACGTCAGCTTACGTTGCCGGTTATCAAAGACCAATTAAAAATCACAGCAGAACGTTATCAACTTATCGGTACGCCAACAAGTTTTGTGATTACACCTGAAGGTAATATTCAGGCTAAATATGAAGGCGCAATTCCCGCAGAAGATTTAGATAAATTATTTAAAGGCTAGCCAAAATGAAAAAACGAATTTACTTACTCTCTACACTTTTACCCGTTTTAGGCTTTTTATTTGCCCCTCCTGCCCTTTCTGCCGAAGCTGACTTAGTGAAAGCGGAAAAGGTATATAAACGCTCTTGTGCAACTTGTCATGGGAAACAAGGCGAAAAACCAGCAATGGGTGAGTCAAAAATTATTAATCAACTAAAACCAGAAGAAATTTCAACCGCACTTTCAGAACGAAAAGCGGGAAATATTACTGGTGCAGGAAGCCCTGCAAAACAACGTTTAAGTGAGCAAGATATTCATGATTTAAGTGAATATATTCAAACACTAAAATAGTTTTTGAATTTTTTTTAAACTAATTCTAAAATGTACGGTCTTAGAAGGGGCTTAGTTTTTATAAGCTAAGAAATTTTTTATATATCAATAAAGGATTGTTTATGAACAAATTTACTAAAATCAGTGCAACTGCATTATTTGCATTATTCTTAACTGCTTGTGATAAACCAGCAGATAAACCAGCTCCAGCGAAACCTGAAACTACTCAGCCTGCGCCAGAAGCTAAACAAGAAGCAGCAAAACCAGCTGAAGCGGCTAAACCTGCTGAAGCTACACCAGCTCAAGAACAAGCTGACTACAACAAATTACTTGAATGGAATGCAAGCCAAGCGCAAGCTCAAATGGCTGCACAACAAAAACTTCAATCTGATTTAACTGCTGCGGTTCAAGCAAAAGATGAGAAGAAAATTGAAGAAGCAATCAAAACGTTCAACAAAACTGTTGAAGATACAATTGCAAGCTTAGATAAATTAGATATTACAGCACCTTCAGTGAAAAGCATTAAAGATCAAAATAAAGAAGTACTTGCATTATCAAGTGAATTATTAGTTGATCAATTAAACTTAGCAACTAAAGCACCAACTGAAGAACAAACTAAAGCTTATCAAGCTAAAGTTGAAAAACTACAAGCTGCAGTAGCTAAATTACAAAAAGACGGTGCTGATTTAGCACAAAAATTTGCACCTGCAGCACCAGCTGCTCCAGCCGCTCCAGCTGCAAAATAATTAATCGGTTAAGATGAAAAAAACCTTACTGTAAAAAGTAAGGTTTTTTTATGAGGTAAATTTGCAATATCTTAGCACTTTAAATAATAAACTGTAGCTATTTACCTGGTTTATTATATTTACTTTCAATAGTTATATATATTTCTTCAAAGGTCTTATTCTCTTTTTCATTTCCATCATGGTAAAGATCCCAGTCAAACCCATACAATTCTGTCGGTTGGATAGTTATACATAGCCCATTACTTTCAATTTTTTTCTCCCAATCTAAAATATCACTAGAATTTATCACATTAAATTTAGATAGCTCCTCTAACACTGGAGTTAAATCTGATGGACGTCTGATAAGCACATAAATTTTATTTAGATGTAAATTGATAAATAATCCGAATCCAAAATATATATCACCATTCTTGTATTCAAAATCTGTGTTTTTAGCTTCTAGCATCATTTTTATTTTCTCTACTTTAAGTTATTCATCCTTTTGCTTTGCAACTCTTTATCACATACCTAAGTATTTAGAGTTTTTATATCGTTATTCTTGTTTTTAAAACATCCACAAATCGCTCTGTCACCCCTTCCCAACGATCTAAATATAACGCAGGCTCAATCAACTCCAATTCATTTAATAAAAATGTACTGTCAATAATCGTTCCATCTACGCGTGCATAGACAGGCATCTCTGGCAATTTATGTAAAACATGGCGAGCGGTTTCAATAATATGACGATCAACCTCAACAGGGATAATTTCAACTTTATATTGTGAATTCGCTCGCCATTCATTTTGAGGTGGCTGTCTGCGAATAGCATGACTAAATACACCATTGAAAAAAATCAAACTGGTTTCACCATTTGTAGCCACTTCAGGAATAAACGGCTGTAACACAACTTGCTCACCATACCCAGAAAGATCGGGTAATGCTTCACCTTGTGTTAGTTTTGTTACCAAATTACCACTCTGTCCTACAGCAGGTTTAATAACAAACTCTGGCCAATCTTGGCGTTCAAGTGCGATCAAAATTTCAGATGTTTTTGTTGAGCAAATAAGAGTGGGAATGACATTGATGCCCCAATTCTGCAAATCACATAGATAGCCTTTATGACTATTCCATAACATTAATTCTGCAGGATTGATGAACGCATTCTTATGCTGTTTAATCCATTGAATAAATTCATTGTAGAAATTCGCATAATCCCATGCTGCTAAAGGCAGAATAAAATGACTCTGTAATGTTTCTTGCCAAGGCAAAAATTGAGTAGGAATACCTTGATTAGAAAGTTGTGTTTGAACAGGAATAAGATTTTGAGGGACCGAAGGATACGTTTTACAAGTGGTAATCGTAAGCATAGTAAATAATAACGGATTTAAACATAAAGAAGATGCGCCAATTATTTAACTGGCGCATCGATTTCAAAGATTATTTTACTTGAGCAAAATATTTTTCAAGACGACCTTTATTCGTCATTGATTTCTTCTCAAGATCTTTCACTACTTTCTCTGCTTGTTCTTTGTTTGGTAGATTATCACCCACTTGAATCACACCATTCATATTCATTGAACGATGTACTGGGCAGGTATAAACATAAACACCTTCTTTATCTAAAGTGATTGTGAGTTCCTGATCTTCTTCAGATTGGAATTTTTGTGCGCCTTCAGGAATCGCTTTACTGTGTACAAAGTGGCTTTTATTTTCTGCACGAAATGTCACCGTATCACCTGGTTGTACTTTTAAATAACCCGGTTCAAAAACCATTGAGCCTTCACTGTTTGAATTCAACATTTTGATGTCATAATGTGCGGCTTGAGCAGCAAAACTTAATCCTAATAATGCTGCAAGTGCGATTTTTTTCATTTTCATTTCCTTCTTAAGAATGCGCTGATTTACGTTGTGGACGAACCACCGGCAAACCGGCACTACATTGTAATAATTCAACGTTTACACAATATAAACGATTAATGGTTTCTACTTGTAAAACATGATGAGCGTCGCCCACGCCTTGCACTTTACCTTCACCAAGTAAAATCAACTCATCTGAAAATTGAGCAGCAAGACTTAAATCATGTAATACCATTATAGTAATCAGATTTTTCTGTTTCGTATAGGTGTAAACTTCTTCTAATAGATTAAGCTGATGATGCATATCTAACGCACTCACCGGCTCGTCCAACATTAAAATCTGTGGCTCACGTAATAAAACCTGGGCAAACATCACCATTTGACGCTGTCCCCCACTGAGATTCAGAATATCACGATGGGCTAAATGACCAATACCTAATTGAGCCATAATGCTTGCTGCTTCAGTAAGAAGTTCATCGCTTACTCGCATCGTTAGACTATCCATTCGCCCCAAAAGGACAACTTCAAGTGCGGTCAAACTTGCATCTACTCGGCTATCTTGAGGCATATAGCCAATGGGTTTACGCCAATCGGCTAACTTCGTCTGTTCTAGCTGTTTGCCTTGATAGGTAATCATTCCTTCATGTGGTAATTCACCAAAAATGGTTTTCAGCATAGAGGATTTTCCTGTGCCGTTTGGCCCAAGTACCGTATACACTTTGCCTTCCTCAAAACGGACATTAATGTGATCCGCAACGGTGAGATCACCTCGTTTTACCGTAAGATTCTTTAATTCTAACATTATTGTCCCCACTTGTTATTTAAAATAATCCAAAAGAAGAAAGGCACCCCAATAAACGAGGTGACAATCCCCACGGGGAATAATGCGCCAGGGATAATGACTTTGGATAATACCGAAGAAAGAGATAAGAATGCTGCACCAACCAGCATGGCTCCCGGTAAGAAGAAACGTTGATCTTCACCAAGCAACATTCGAGCAACATGTGGTGCAACTAAGCCGATAAAGCCAATCACGCCCACAAAACTGATTGCTGTCGCCGTCATCATAGCGACGAGAACTAAAACCTTAATACGTAATACTTGCAAATTGATGCCAAGACTCGCCGCACGATCTTCTCCTAAACGAAGTGCGGTCAATTTCCAAAGCTCTTTTGAAAGTAATGCAACACAAATTGTAGTGACGACAATAATGATGATTAAACTTTGCCACGTCGCTTTATTTAGACTACCAAATAGCCAGAATAGAATTTGTTGCGAGACTTCCGGCGCCGAAATAAATTGCACTAATGAAAGTAAGGATTGGAAAATAAAGAGCAATGCGATCCCTACCAACACGAGCATTTCAGAGCTAAAACGACGTTTAGAGGCAAATAAGAAAAGAATCCCCGAGGCGAGCATAGTCATGACAAATGCACCAATTGGCACGGCAACTTGTACGGGTAAACCAAAACTTCCGAAAGCAATCACAATAGAGGCACCAAAACCTGCCGCAGCTGCGAGACCTAATGTATAAGGACTCGCCATAGGATTATTTAATAAAGTTTGGATCTCTGCCCCACCAACAGCCAATGTTGCCCCCACTACAAGCGCCATCAATGCCATCGGTAAACGTAAATTATGCACAATATTGTTTGTCATTTTATCGACTTCACCAATGCCGAATAAGGCGTTCACAACTTCCGACACCGATAACATCGCCGGACCTGTCATCACATCAAGGATAAGACTGACCACGCCAATCACAAGAAAAGATAAAATAACAAACCAGCGTTTGCGTTCAAGCTTACGCTGGTTAGCCACAATATCTGCTACAACAGAATTGTTTTTCATTGATTAGTATTTTCCTTATTTAGTTTCAGGGAAAAGATAAATCGTACCTTCCGGAGTAACCGGTAAGTAGTTTTTATAGAAGTTTAAGTAAGTTTGTTGCGGATCTAAATCTTTAAACAGATCAGGATACGCTGCTTTAGCTACAAACTGAACAGAAGCACTGTCTGATAACGTACGAGAGTTTGCATGATATGCTGCATAAACACGGTTATTTTTCACTGCCGGTAATTCAGCCCAACCTGCACGATGTTTGAATGCGTTTAAACGACGTTCCGCTTCCGCTTTTTCAATACCAAAGCCCATTACCATACCGTCTTGATTTTTCTTCAATTCAGTTTCACGGCCTGTAATAATAATTGCATCTGGTTTCGCGGCTAACACTTTCTCTGCAGCCAATGTACCCCATTTGCCAATTTCTGCAGGTGCTACGTTTTCTGCACCAACAAGGCTAATCATTGAACCCCACATGCTAGAGAAGAACGTCATCCCCTGTTCAGCTGGACCTCCACGACCAAACTCCACATACACTTTCGGTTGTTTTGCTAATTTTGCATTTTTAACCGTCGTTTGAATATGTTCTACAATGTCTTTGTATTCTTTCGCAATTTTTGCTGCGCGATCTTTCTGACCTGTTAATTCGCCAATAATTTCAGTAGATTTGATGTGTTTATCTAAGGTTTGAGCGTTGTAATCTAATACAACAATTGGAATACCCGCTTCATTGATAGCATCTAAATCAGATCCTAGCATTTCGTACTGCCAATCAGCTAAGACTAAAAGATCCGGTTTTAATGAAAGCACTTTTTCCACAGAGAACGTGCCTTCTTCTACTTCACCTACATCATCTAATTGATTCAATTTTGGCACCGCTTTGCTGAATAACTCCCAGCTTGCTGGTGCCCAAGAAGACCATACTTTCTT
The DNA here is from genome assembly GCA_963548985.1 of uncultured Haemophilus sp. Taxonomy (GTDB): domain Bacteria; phylum Pseudomonadota; class Gammaproteobacteria; order Enterobacterales; family Pasteurellaceae; genus Haemophilus_D. Next base: position 22,902 of record CAUUXN010000015.1, read on the forward strand.
AGAAAAACCGACAACGTTATCTAACGCTTTGTCACCACCGACTGCCATATAATCTTGGTAATAGAAACCAAGTACCACGCGTTTTGCCGGTAAATCTACAGTGACTTCACGATCAAGTATATCTTTTACTTTCACGGGATCCGCATTGGCAAAACCTGCACTTAAACCAAGAATAGTAGCAATCGCTAAAGTTGAAAAACGTCTTTTCATAAGAAAAATCTCCTGAGTAAAATTAAACGATTCCAATGATAATAATTATCGGTATGCATAATACCGAAAACGATTGCTAAATTCAACTCAGGCGTTTAATTATTCTTCGTAAGCTTCGTCAGTTAATGTTTTTAAGAATGCCTCTAACGCATTAATCTCTTCATCTGTAAGCGGTTTGGCTTTTAAAACATCAGGATTAATGGTTTGAGCATATTCTGCTTTATCCCACGCTTTTCCTGTTTCAGGATTAATTTTACGATTAGGATTATTAAAGCTATCTTTAAATAACAAAACGGTTTTTAAATCACGGAAAACGCCGTTATGCATATAAGGTGCTGTGACACCAATGTTACGCAATGTTGGCACTTTAAATTTACCTTTTTGCTTTTCATCGCCTTTCACCATCGGATTATCCAACAATCCATTGTCCACATAATCAGCCGCAAGTTTATTTAACTTAATTAACGCTTGGTTACTTGGCACGCCGATATTGTAATAGCGATAATTCGTAAAGGTTTCTTTTGCTGAATTCGC
>CAUUXN010000016.1:0-23238 GCA_963548985.1 uncultured Haemophilus sp.
ATTTCTTAAAAAATCGTCCATTCGGCACATTGGTTATCGATCCTGTCATGATTGCGAAAGGCGGGGCCCCTTTATTGCAACAACAAGCGGTTTCCGCACTAAGCAAATATTTATTGCCACTTGCCGATGTGATTACGCCAAATATTCCTGAGGCAGAAGCTTTAACTGGTTTTAAGATTTCTGATACAGCCAGCATTCAACAAGCCGCGTTAGACTTGCAAAAACAAGGTGCGAAGAATGTGATTATTAAAGGCGGGCATTCACTCAATTCACAAAGTGAGCAATGCCAAGATTGGATCCTTTTACAAAATGGTGAACATTTTGTTTTGGAAAGTGCACGTTTCAATACCCCACATACTCATGGCACAGGTTGTACTTTTTCAGCTTGCTTAACGGCAGAATTAGCCAAAGGGGCACCTCTAAAAAGTGCGGTCAAAACAGCCAAAGATTTTATTACGGCAGCTATTTCTCACCCATTGAATATTGGTCATGGACATGGACCGACTAATCATTGGGCTTACAGTCGCCTTTAAGGATTCCAAAATGAACAATATTCAAGAAATTTTACCGCTCTATTTTGTAGCAGGCACACAAGATTGCCGACATTTAGGTGATAATCCAGCTGATAACTTGCTTTCTGTTCTTAGACAAGCTTTAGAAGGTGGCATTACCTGTTTTCAATTTCGCGATAAAGGCAAATTCTCATTAGAAAATTCTCCAACAGAACAACGAGCCTTAGCCATTAAGTGCAGAGACTTATGTCGTCGATATAATGTGCCATTTATTGTCGATGATAACGTTGATTTAGCTTTAGAAATTGAAGCGGATGGTATTCACGTTGGGCAAAGTGATACGCCCGTAAAAACGATTCGAGCAAGAACCCATAAACCACTCATTATTGGTTGGTCAGTCAACCGTTTAGACGAAGCCAAAATCGGAGAGGAATTATCTGAAATCGATTATTTCGGTATTGGTCCAATTTTTCCGACTCAGTCAAAAGAAAATCCTAAACCTACTCTAGGAATGGCGTTTATTCAAACCTTGAGAAAAGCAGGTATCACAAAACCACTTGTAGCTATTGGTGGCGTGAAATTGGAGCATGTGAAAACGTTGCGAAAATACGGCGCAGATGGTATCGCGGTAATAACCGCAATTAGTCAAGCCAAAGATATAAAGGCAAGCACCAAAGCATTAAAGGAAGCAAGCGGATGCAACCACTGAATAAGCCAAATAGTTTGAAACGTGTAGCAATGGCAACAATGATTGGCACCGCTATTGAATATTTCGATAACTATATTTATACCATGGCTGCAGTGCTCGTTTTCAATCATCAATTTTTCCACGCTGCTGACCCACTTTCGATCCAAATTGCTGCACTTTCCACACTAGCACTGACTTTTATTGCTCGTCCTCTGGGGGCCGTATTATTCGGACATTTTGGCGATCGCTTAGGAAGAAAAAATACCTTTGTTATGAGCCTGTTAGTAATGGGAATCTCAACTGTAGTAATTGGCTTATTACCGACTTACGACCGTATCGGAATATGGGCAACCATCTTACTTTGCTTGTGCCGTATTGGGCAGGGAATCGGTTTAGGTGGCGAATGGGGCGGCGCTGCATTAGTGGCAATCGAAAATGCACCTGAAGGGAAACGTGGTTGGTATGGCACTTTTCCACAATTAGGCGCTCCTCTAGGATTACTACTTGCCAATGGTGTCTTTTTACTCATTACCGCGCTTTTTGGACAAGCCGCAATGACTGACTGGGCATGGCGAATTCCATTTCTTTCCTCTTTTGTATTAGTTGCTATTGGGTTGTATGTTCGATTAAAACTTACTGAAGCGACAATATTTATTGCAGCACTTAACAAGCCTAAACCTAAAGCTTTACCGATGGTGGAAGTGATCGTTACTCATTTCAAACCATTTTTCTTAGGCATGTTGATCTGCATTGCAGGCTATGTGCTCTTTTATATTATGATCGCTTTCAGCCAAATTTATGCAAAATCTACCCCAACCGTATCGGAAGCCGGTTATGCAATGGGATTAGGTTTCTCACCACAAATTTTTACTGCTTTATTAATGTGCAGTGCGATTTCATTAGCCATTACAATTGCTATTTCAGGCAAATATATCGATATCATTGGACGAAGAATTTGGTTAATTTGGACAACCTTTGGCGTGGCTATTTTCGGCTTAGCCTTACCATATTTTCTCGATAATGGAACAACTACCAGTTTATTTTGGTTCTTGATGATAGGAATGGGATTAATTGGCATGGGATACGGCCCCCTTGCGAGTTTATTACCTGAATTATTTCCAACACATGCTCGTTATTCTGGTGCATCGTTGACCTACAATATTTCAGGCTTATTCGGTGCCAGTGTAGCAGCAATTATTACATTGCCACTGAATGCCAATTACGGTCTAAAAGGCGTTGGAATTTATCTAACCTTAAATGCAATTGTGAGTTTAATTGGGTTGTGGTTTATTGCAGAAACAAGGGATAATCGACTGCTATAGATGTATTTATCAAATTTAAAATTTCATTAATATAGATAAATATTAGGGGTAAAAGAATGCCTTTCGTGAATTTGATTCGGAAAGGCATTAAAATTAACCGCACTTTTAGTATTTAAATCAGGGTTAGAATAATTCTTCTGGTTGCGTTGCTGGAATCGCGTCTTTGGTTTTGCCGGTTCCACCATTTAAGCGTTGTTGCAACTCTGGTGGAACATAATAACCGCGCTCTTGCATTTCTGCAACATAAGTGCGTTTAGGCTCGGTACCAACGATAAAGTATTCTTTACGTCCACCACCTTCAGAAAGTAAACCAGAGTTACTATCAATGGTTTTTTCCATGATGTTTGGAGGAAGCTCAAGTTGACGTTCTGGAACATCAGAAAGTGCAGCTTTCATATAAGTGACCCACGCAGGCATTGCGGTTTTCGCACCCGCTTCCCCTCTACCTAATACGCGTTTATTATCATCAAAACCGACATAGGTCGTGGTCACTAAGTTTGCACCAAAACCTGCATACCAAGCAACTTTCGCGCTATTGGTTGTACCGGTTTTACCGCCAATATCACTACGCTTAATACTTTGCGCGATACGCCAGCTGGTACCTTTCCAACCGAGACCTTGTTCACCATAAATTGCTGTATTTAATGCACTGCGAATTAAGAAGGCTAATTCGCCGCTAATCACACGAGGCGCGTACTCTTGTTTTGCAGCACCGTCTTTCGCATCCGCCATTAAATCAACAGAACCGTCATTTAATGCTGATGTTTGAAGCTCTGGCAAGTCTGGTACATTCTCAGGTTGCTGATCACCCTCACCTTCATCTGTATCGGTGTTGCTATTACCTTTAGCAGATTTTAGATTGTCAGGATTAGCCACTTCTGCAACATCTTTAAAACCATCAATTTTATCTTTGGTTTCACCATAAATCACAGGAATGTCGTTACAGGTAATACAAGCAATTTTCGGGTTCGCAATAAATAAATCTTTACCGGTATTATCTTGAATTTTTTCGATAAGGTAAGGATCAATTAAGAAACCACCATTATCAAATACCGCGTAAGCACGCGCCATTTCCAATGGAGTGAAGGATGCCGCACCTAATGCAAGCGCTTCACTGGCAAAATATTGGTCACGTTTGAATCCAAAACGTTGTAAGAAGTCAGCCGTAAAGCCAACACCTGCGGTTTGTAGGGCTCGGATGGCAATCATGTTTTTAGATTGACCTAAACCCACACGTAAACGCATTGGACCGTCATAACGATCAGGTGAGTTTTTCGGTTGCCACAAAGGTTGTCCTGGTTTTTGAATAGAGATAGGACTGTCTTGCAATACGCTTGAAAGCGTTAAACCTTTCTCTAATGCAGCTGCATAGATAAATGGTTTAATCGAAGAACCGACTTGCACTAAAGATTGGGTTGCTCGGTTAAATTTACTTTGTTCGTAGCTAAAACCACCCACCATGGCCTCAATAGCACCATTATCAGAGTTTAATGAAACTAATGCAGAGTTAGCCGCTGGAATTTGACCTAAAATCCATTCACCGTTATCACGTTTACGAATCCAAATCTGGTCACCCACTTTAACCGGTGCTCTTCCCGCCCAACGCATTGCGTTTGAAGAAAGCGTCATCGTTTCATTATTGGCTAAAAGTAATTCTGCACCATTCTTACCTAATGCAGTTACCGCTGCCGGAATGAATGGTTCTGAATCAGGTAATTTTTTCAAGAAAGCGACAATGCGTTCATTATCCCATGGGGCTTCATCTTTTTTCCAAAGTGGTGCACCGCCACGCCAGCCATGACGCATATCATAATCGATCAAGTTATTACGTACGGCTTTTTGAGCTTCCGCTTGATCTTTTGAAAGTACAGTTGTGAAGACTTTATAACCTTTGGTGTAAGCATCTTCTTCACCAAAACGTTTTACCATTTCTTGACGAACCATTTCAGTCACATAGTCTGCACGAAACTCAAATTTAGCACCGTGATAACTCGCAACGATTGGCTCTTTGATGGCTGCATCATATTCTGCTTTGGTGATTTTGTTTTCATCCAACATGCGGCCCAATACCACATTACGGCGTTCTTCCGCACGTTTTGGTGAATATAATGGGTTCATTGTTGAAGGTGCTTTTGGTAATCCTGCAATCACAGCCATTTCAGAGAGCGTTAATTCATCTAAGTTTTTACCAAAGTAGGTTTGAGCAGCGGCTGCAACGCCATAAGAGCGATACCCTAAGAAAATTTTATTCAAATAAAGCTCTAAAATTTCCTGTTTGCTTAGAGCATTTTCAATTTCAACCGCTAATACCGCTTCACGTACTTTACGAATGATGGTTTTCTCTGGGGTTAAGAAGAAGTTACGTGCAAGCTGTTGTGTAATGGTACTTGCCCCTTGAGATGCACCACCATTGTTGACAGCAACAAAAATCGCACGAGCAATACCGACAGGGTCTAAACCGTGATGGTCATAAAAACGGCTATCTTCCGTCGCTAAGAAAGCATCTTGCAGACGCTGAGGCACATTTTCTAATTTCACTGGAATACGGCGTTGTTCACCGACTTCACCGATCAATTTGCCATCAGCCGTATAAATTTGCATCGGTTGTTGTAACTCGACGGTTTTTAGGCTTTCTACCGATGGTAAGGAGGATTTTAAGTGAAAATACAGTACACCACCGGCGACTAACCCCAGTATACATATCGTAAATAGGGTACTTAATATTAATTTTGCGATCCGCATCGTAAAATTCTCTCTGGTTTAATGAATATTCAAAAAATCAAAATTATGATTTTGGCTGCTAAGTATAAAAGATTAATCCCTTAAAGAATAGGAAAGAATATGGGAATAGCCAATAGAAAGCAGCGAAAACAACAAATTGGTGTGAGCAAACAACAAGATAACCTCTATTTTGTTTGGCTAGATGAATTACACAAAGTTCAATCTATTTGTTTAAATGCACAACAAAAAGATATTTTTTCCCAGTTATTGCCTCATTTGCCACAAAAAAACAGTCAATGCTGTTTTATTGGCGCCATTTCGCCCCACTTAACTTGGTCTAAAACCCTTATTCTACCACAAACACTCAATGCCCAGGAATGTGAACAACAATGTCGTTTTATTTTGCAAAAAGAATTACCGATCCCTTTGGATGAATTATGGTTTGATTATCTGACTACGCCATTAAAACAAGGTTTTCGGTTGGATATCACGGCGATTCGACAAGAAAGTGCCAATGCAGAATTGGCAAAATATTTACCGTTAAAATTGACCGCACTTGATTTACTGAATCACAGTGTTTTACGTGCATTTTATGCCATTTTAGGTCAAGAGCCGATTAACACTTTATTTTTATATCAAGATCAACAAGGATGTCTCGCCGTTTGTGAACGCTTACAACAACGACAAGTTTTGCAATCTCAAGGTGATTTATCTGAGCTTTATCAACAATTTATCCAGCGTTTTCCTGAAACGATAGAACAGATTTATGTGTATCAAACGCCCGATATGTTGAATTCACACACAATCGAATTACAGCCTAAGGATTGGCAGCGTATCGAAACAGATCTTCCTTTCATTGCTTTAGGTAATGCACTTTGGCAAACCGATTTAAAGCTAGTGAATTTATCTTTAAAACCACCCGCACTTTTGCCTTTAGTTAATCGGGAGAGTGGTGATGTTTAGCCTTAATTTATTGCCTTGGCGCTTAGAACAACATCAAAAGGCCTTTCGTCGTTTTATGTGGCAAGGTTTAATTTGGCTAGCTTGTTTAGTTTTGATTGTTGTTGGATTGAACCAACTCAATGAACAACAAGGGCAAGCCCTAAGCCAGACAAAAGAAAAACTGACACAAATTACTCATCAAGTCCATCAGAAACGCATTCAAGTTCAGCAACTACAAAGTAACTTAAAAGAACTGAATGAGCTGACAGAAATGGAGACGGAATATGTGTATCGAATGCTTAATTTATTAACTGAGTTGCCATTACAACAAGGTGAGTTAGATGAATTTACGCTCAATGCTAAGCAAGTTGTCCTTTCAGGCATGACAGAAAGCCAACAAGAGTTTGAAGAGATACATCAATTTCTCAAACGCCATTTTACAGAGGTTAACTTAACTAAGTTTCAACCAGTGCAACAGCAGTTGTTCTTTCAATTTGATATTCATTTATCGGAGCTTGTGCAATGAGAAACCTTATCAACGAGATCGTTCAAAAAAGTGCGCAAAGTTGGTTTGGGCGATGGCTTCGATTACCTCAAATGGTCCATGCTGCCTTTTGGTTGAGTGCATTAAGTGCGGTCATCTTTTTACCTGTTTTTCGTTACGTTGAAAACAGTAATGAACGACATCGACTTGACGCAGAATTGAGTTTGCAACAACAAGAGTGGGAGAAACAGGAAAAGATTTTACAAACCTTAAGACAAAAGTCAGACAGCCGACAACTTTCTCCAGAATTGGCTAATTCTGTGTTGCCGATAAATCAGCATGTGCAGGCGTTGTTAAATGGGCGACTTCGAGCGTTGGATTTGCGTTGGGATTTTTCTCAACATACTTTGTTCCATTTGTCGTTACAAGGCTATTTTGTCGATTTACAGCAATTTTTGATCGCACTTTTAAGCGATGTTCCTACACTTTCGTTAACGCAATTAAACATTGAAAAATTAGATGAAGAGGAAAATGCTTCTATTACATGTGAGTTAATTTTCCAATTAAATAAGGATAAATAATGAAAAAGCTCTTCTTAATCTTGATAGCGTTTTTTTCTGTATCGTCATTTTCGCAAGATCCTTTTGATCGTAAACAAAGAGAACAAACCGAATATCCAAAAGAGGGGCTCACCCTACCGCCAGTGTCGGCTTGCGTATATTCGGAGCCGAGACTGGCGGAGGAACGCCCATTGGCTCAGCTACATATTGTAGGTGTCTTGCAATACGGTAAACAGGCAGAAGTGTTATTTAATGATGATGGGCATATTTTGTTGGTTCAAGTCGGGCAGAGAATTGGAAAGGAAGGCTATTTAATCGAAAAAGTGAGTAAAAACAGCTTGACGCTTCAAGGTTATAAAGCAGGACAATGTGAACAAACGACATCAATCATCATGAGATTTTAAAATGATAAAGCAGAAAATAAAAACAAAGTGCAGTCAGTTTTTAATGTGTTTTTTGATCCTATGGACAACTTACTCTGCGGCTGAAAATCGCGTATTTTCACTTCGCTTAAAACAGGCGCCAATGGTGGCGACACTCCAACAACTGGCTATTGAGCAAAACGCTAATTTAATGATTGATGATGAGCTAGAAGGAACACTTTCATTACAATTAGATAACGTAGATTTTGATCGATTATTGCGTTCTGTCGCAAAAATCAAAGGTCTCTCTTTTTATCAAGAAAATGGTATTTATTATTTGGGTAAACCTTCTCAACATGAACAATATGCAGAGAAAATGACAGAACCGATGGCGATTAGCGGAGAAAGTTTGCCTAGTGAAACACCACTTGTGAGTACAACGGTTAAACTGCATTTTGCCAAGGCCTCTGATGTGATGAAATCTTTAACAACTGGTAGTGGTTCTTTGCTTTCACCTAGCGGCACGATTACATTTGATGACCGAAGCAATGTATTACTGATTCAGGATGATGCACGTTCTGTCAAAAATATCAAAAAGTTAATCGCAGAGTTGGATAAACCCATTGAGCAAATCGTGATTGAGGCACGTATTGTGACGATTACTGATGAAAGCCTAAAAGAATTAGGTGTGCGTTGGGGCATTTTTAATCCTACTGAGGCAGCCCATCGAGTGGGTGGCAGTTTAGATGCGAATGGGTTTAGCAATATCAGTAATAATTTAAATGTGAATTTTGCGACAACGGTCACGCCAGCTGGCTCATTAGCTCTTCAAGTAGCTAAAATTAATGGTCGATTATTAGACCTAGAATTGACCGCACTTGAACGTGAAAATAACGTAGAAATTATTGCAAGCCCTCGCTTACTTACTACCAACAAGAAAAGCGCAAGCATCAAACAAGGGACAGAAATTCCTTATGTGGTGACAAATGGGAAAAATGACACTCAATCAGTGGAATTTCGAGAAGCGGTGTTGGGATTAGAAGTGACACCACATATTTCGAAGGATAATAATATTTTATTGGATTTATTAGTGAGTCAAAATTCTCCAGGGAATCGAGTGGCTTATGGGCAAAATGAAGTGGTATCCATTGATAAACAAGAAATTAATACGCAAGTGTTTGCCAAAGATGGCGAAACAATTGTATTAGGTGGTGTATTTCACGATACGATCACGAAAGGTGTCGATAAAGTACCATTATTGGGCGATATTCCAGGTATTAAGCGCTTATTTAGTAAGGAAAGTGAACGTCATCAAAAACGCGAACTCGTCATTTTTGTGACACCTCATATTTTGAAACAGGGTGAAAGAATGGAAATGGCTAAGAAAGAAAAGCATTTTAAGCAAGTTGAAAAAGCGAAAAAATAAAGTGCGGTCAATTTCTTTTATGTTTTCCCATTTTTTTCAGTTTAGCTGTGTGTATTGCAAGCGATCTATTCATCTTGGTCGAAACGGGTTGTGTAGTCGATGTCAGAAGCAAATTAAAACTTTCCCTTATTGTGGTCGATGTGGTTCACCCTTGCAGCATTATGCAATGGGCTGTGGACATTGTTTGAAAAATGAACCTGCTTGGGATCGCATTGTGATCATTGGGCATTACCTTGAACCACTTTCTTCACTTATTCATCGTTTTAAATTCCAAAAACAGTTTTGGTTAGATCGCAGTTTATCGCGTTTGCTTTATCTTGCGGTGCGACAGGCGAGACGAACACATGGGCTCTCGCTGCCACAGGCGATTATTCCCGTACCGTTATATCATTTTCGACAATGGCAACGGGGCTATAACCAAGCTGATTTATTGGCTAATTGGTTAAGTCGCTGGTGTGATGTGCCTAACTGTCATCATGTGGTGAAACGGATTAAACATACCCATACTCAGCGAGGTTTAACGGCGAAAGATCGACGACAAAACCTTAAAAATGCTTTTACAGTGAATACCCAAAAGCCTTTTCCTTATGAACGTGTTGCGTTGGTGGATGATGTGATTACAACCGGTTCAACATTAGCAGAAATAGCTAAACAGCTTCGAAAATTAGGTGTAAAAGAAATTCAAGTATGGGGCTTAGCTCGAGCCTAAAATCTGTTAAGGATAGGATTTACCTATATCTATAAAAATAGGAATAAATGTAGAAAAAATTGCCGTATAGGAGTATCATTCTTGATATATTGCATCAAGTATTAGGACTTTATTTATGGAACAAATTTTTATTTCAGATGCTGCACAAGCACATTTTCGGAAACTTTTAGATACACAAGAAGAAGGTACAAATATTCGTATTTTTGTCGTGAATCCTGGTACGCCTGGGGCAGAATGTGGCGTTTCTTATTGCCCGCCAAATTCAGTTGAAGCGACTGATACCGAAATGAAATACGATACTTTTTCAGCGTTTGTAGATGAAATCAGTTTACCGTTTTTAGAAGATGCGGAAATTGATTATGTAACCGAAGAGCTTGGCGCTCAACTGACTTTAAAAGCACCTAACGCTAAAATGCGTAAAGTTGCAGATGATGCGCCTTTAATTGAGCGCGTAGAGTACGTGATCCAAACACAAATTAATCCACAATTAGCCAGCCATGGCGGTAAAATCACATTAATTGAAATTACCGATGATGGTTATGCGGTTCTACAATTCGGTGGTGGCTGTAACGGTTGTTCAATGGTTGATGTCACCTTAAAAGACGGGGTAGAGAAACAGTTAGTTTCGCTCTTCCCGAATGAATTAAAAGGTGCAAGAGACGTCACAGAACACCAACGTGGTGAACATTCTTATTATTAATAGAGATAAAAAAGGGCGAATTATTCGCCCTTTTATTTTTTAAGCAGCAGATAATTTCTGTAACAACCGATCCATCGCTCGATATCCTAGCGCTTCTGCTAAATGAGGTTGTTGTATTTCTTTTTCGCCATTTAAATCGGCAATTGTGCGTGAGACTTTTAAAATCCGATGGTAGGCTCTAACAGAAAGCCCGAGTTTATTTAAAGCATTCTCCAGAAATAATGCATCTTTATCTTGTAATTTACAGTCTCGTTCAATTTCTTTGCTTAAAAGATACGCATTTATTTTACCGGCTCGAGCAAGTTGAATTTCTCTCACTTTTAACACTTTTTCTCGCACTTGTTGGCTTGTCTCACCTCTATCTCCCGCATTTTGTAAGCTACCTTGTGGCAGAAGAGGGACTTCAATAGATAAATCAAAACGATCTAAAAACGGCCCTGAAAGGCGATTTAAATAACGCATCACTTGCTGCGGTGAGGTGCGGTTATGTGTTCCGGTATAATGCCCCGTTGGACTTGGGTTCATCGCCGCAACTAATTGAAAGCGAGCAGGGAATTGGATTTTCGCATTGGCACGAGAAATAATAATTTCTCCACTTTCTAAGGGTTGTCGTAGAGCGTCCAGTACTTTACGCTCAAATTCAGGTAGTTCATCAAGGAAAAGTACACCATTGTGTGCAAGCGATATTTCGCCTGGTTTGGGAATGGTTCCTCCACCCACTAAGGCTGGTAATGAGGCACTATGATGTGGTGCTCGGAATGGTCGTTGTTTCCAGTTATGAAAATTTAATTCATTTTGTACTAAACTCGTAACCGAAGCGGTTTCAATGGCTTCTAAATCCGTCATTTCAGGGAGCAATGCCGTGAGGCGACTTGCCAACATGGTTTTACCCGTCCCAGGTGGCCCTAAAAAGAGTAGGTTGTGCTGACCAGCTGCCGCTATCGTTAGAGCTCGTTTAGCATGTTGCTGACCAATAATATCGGTCAAATCCAAGTGATTTTTAGCTGAAAATCCGACCGCACTTTCTTGTGCAAGTAATGAAGCCAAAGGTAATTTTTCTTGATTATTTAAGAATTGCACGACTTCTAGCAGATTTTTAGCGAAATAAGTCTCTTGCTCTGAGACAAGCGACGCCTCATTGGCATTTTGATAAGCGATAATGGGGGCACGTTTGGCTTTTTGTGCCGCTAAAATGGCAGGAATGACACCGTGTACGCCACGTAATTCCCCCGTCAAGGCGAGCTCGCCAACGAATTCAAATTGTTTTAAACGGCTACCGTCTAATTGATCTGATGCAGCTAAAATACCGATTGCAATAGGTAAATCAAATCTCCCTCCTTCTTTGGGTAAATCAGCCGGTGCAAGATTTACGGTGATGCGTTTGGCAGGATATTTGAACTGCGCATTCATTAATGCACTTCTGACACGATCTTGCGCTTCTTTTACGGTTTTTTCGGGTAGACCAACTAAGGTAAATCCAGGCTTTCCGTTACTTAAGTGTACCTCAATGGTAACAAGAGGGGCTTGTACCCCCATTGATGCACGGCTATAAACAATGGCAAGAGACATTCAGATTCCTTAAAGTGCGGTCAAAAATAATCAGATTTTTGCACTATAAAAAAAGCACAGAATGAAATCATACATTCTGTGCCTTTTTTGCGATCGAGATCGCAGAAATCATTTTTTCTTGATAAAAAACTACACGAAAAGTGGCGCAAACCAACTATCTAATTTGCCCGCTAATTTATCAATACCAATTTTATTTTGTGCAGAAAAAGCCTCGACTTGAATATCACCTTGGAAGGGTAAAATCGCTTCACGTACCATTTTAACTTGTTTACTACGCGCACTTTGACTGAGTTTATCCGCTTTAGTTAAAAGTAACATAACCGGTAAATCAGCAGAAACTGCCCATTCGATCATTTGTTGATCGAGATCTTTTAACGGATGGCGAATATCCATTAAAACAACAAGTCCGCCTAAACATTCGCGTTTTTGCAAATATTCTCCGAGGGATTTTTGCCACTCGATTTTCATTTTTTCAGGAACGGCAGCATAGCCATAGCCAGGTAAATCCACTAGTTTACAATTCGGCTCCACCTCAAAAAGATTGATGAGCTGTGTACGACCAGGTGTTTTAGAGGTTCGAGCTAAGCTTTTCTGATTGGTTAATGCATTAAGTGCAGTCGATTTTCCTGCATTTGAACGCCCAGCAAAAGCAATTTCAATTCCAGTATCCTCTGGAATGGAACGAATATTGGGGGCGCTAGTAAGAAAATGCGTTTTATGATAATTCAGTTTAATTTCAGACATAATAGTTCCTTTCATCAATTGCCCTAGCATATCACAAATAGAAAAATTGCTGAAATTATGAGAGAATGCGAGCTTTGCGTGATTTAAAGCCTCTTTAATTATATTAATAACTATGGAATCTCAAGAAAATCAATATCGCTGGCCAAAAGCGGAAGCCATTTATCCCGATAGGCCAGGGCGTTCTTATGCGCTTAAGCGCCTACGTTATCGTCTTCGATCTTTTTTACATCAAGGCTCAATTGTTCACTTTGAGCAATTTATTAATCAGCATCCTTTTCTTGTTACATTATTAAATGAGCATGCAGATTATAGCTACCCATTAGTTTATCGTTTTTTAGATAAACGTTTTAATAGCAAACAGCGTTTCCAAGCTATCTGCGACAATCTACTTTTTTTACCTGAAAAATTAACCGCACTTTCAGCTCCCATTTATAAAACGCCATTAAGTTTTGGTGAAGTGATTCCTGATTTTGAAATGACATTATCGATGACTACACACCAACCGATGGAAGGTTATTGGGTATTGGAGTTATGGCATAAACCACGTAATGAATTAGTGTATTTGCTTACTTTTGCCAAACTTGGTGAGGCATTACTTATTTCTGTGGTGCAAGGCCCCAATTTTGAAGGTTCCAAAGAGATGGTGAAGCAATTGACAAAAACGTGCCATGGTTTACGCCCTGCTTATTTGATGGTAGAAGCGATGAAAGCATTGACGAAAGCATTAGGTTTCAAAACGTTATTAGGCATTCCTCAAAAATATCAAAATAAATCGCGTTTTATTCAAAGTTCACATTATGTTGTAGATTATGATGCGATTTTTTCTGAATCAGGTGGACAGTTGAAAGACTATTGGGAATTGCCTTTAGAGATAGACAGAAATCTTGACGATGTGCCGAGTAAGAAGCGTTCTATGTATCGTAAACGTTATGCGATGTTGGAGATTTAGCTAGAGTAATCGAAGAAAAGTTAGAATTGTAAAAGTAAAAAGTGCGGTGAATTTTAACCGCACTTTTGGTTTTATAAGACTTTCAAACATGCCACAAAATGGCTGTTGTTTTGGCTGGTGAAAGGTGGTTTTTGTTTCGCACAATTTTCATCGGCTTTTAGGCAGCGAGTACGGAACACACAACCAGACGGTGGATTAATTGGCGAAGGTAGCTCGCCTTCAAGTAATTCGATAGACTTATTGCGTTCCAATTTTGGATCGGGAATTGGAACTGCAGACATTAAGGCTTTGGTATAAGGATGTTTGGTATTGTTATATACTTCCTCATCGCTGCCTAATTCCATGGCATTACCTAAATACATCACCAATACGCGGTCAGAAATATGTTTTACCACCGCTAAATCATGGGCGATGAAAATTAAGGAAAGCCCCATTTCTTTTTGCAGGGATTTCAATAAATTTACCACTTGAGCCTGAATGGACACGTCTAACGCAGAAACAGGTTCATCACAAATGATCATTTTCGGCTCAATGATTAACGCACGAGCGATACCGATACGCTGACATTGACCACCAGAAAACTCATGAGGATAGCGGTTAATCAAGTTTGGTAAAAGCCCGACTTTTAACATCATCGCTTGTACTTTTTCTTTCACTTCAGCGGCACTTAAGTGCGGTTGGTAGATCTTTAATGGTTCGGCAATGATTTCGCCAATGTTCATTCGCGGGTTGAGAGAAGCGAGTGGATCTTGGAAAATCATTTGAATATCTTTACGAGTATCTTTCCATTGTTTAGCTGATTGTTTTCGTAAATTTTTACCAAGCCACAAGATCTCCCCTTCACTCGCTTCGACTAAGCCGATGATGGCACGTGCAAGCGTGGATTTACCACAGCCCGATTCACCTACTACACCGAGGGTTTCACCTTCATAAAGCTTAAAGGAAACATCCTTTACTGCTTTTAAGGTTTGAGGTTTGGCGAAGAAAAGGGATTTATCATTTTTAATTTTAAAACTGACGCCTAAGTGATTGACTTCAAGGAGTAATTCTTTGTTATTTGAAACTGTCATAGGATAAATTTCTCCACGGGTAACCAACAATTGCGTAATTGACCTTCATTAAATGCGGTCAGTTTTGGCGCAGTTTGGCATTGTTCTGTTGCAAATTGGCAACGGGGCGAGAATGGACAACCTTTTGGCAAATGCAATAAATTCGGCGGATTGCCTGGAATGGTGACCAAGTGTTCTTCATTGCCATCTAAGCGAGGAATCGCATCCATTAAGCCAATAGAATAAGGATGGGTTGGATGATAGAAAATTTGCTCTGCTGTGCCGTATTCCATGGTTCGTCCGGCATACATCACCATCACTTGATCGCAAATACCTGCTACCACACCTAAATCGTGAGTGATCATAATAATCGCGGTATTAAATTCACGTTTTAACTCATTTAACAAGGTCATGATTTGCGCTTGAACGGTTACATCCAAAGCAGTGGTGGGCTCATCGGCAATGAGTAGTTTTGGACGGCATAATAAGGCCATCGCAATCATCACCCGTTGACGCATACCACCTGAAAACTCGTGTGGGTACATGCCCATGCGTTTTTTAGCTTCTGGCATTTTTACCGCATCCAGCATTTTCACGGATTCAGCAAAGGCAGTTTGTTTATCATAACCTTTGTGTAACTGTAGCACTTCCATGAGCTGTTCACCGATTTTCATGTAAGGGTTGAGAGACGTCATCGGGTCTTGGAAAATTATGGAAATTTGCTCGGCACGGATTTTATTCAATTCAGCCTTCGGTAAATTAACCAATTCTTTCCCTTCAAAAATGGCAGAACCTTCCACTGTACCATTTGCCGCCAATAAACCCATTAAGGCAAATGCTGTTTGTGATTTGCCTGAGCCACTTTCACCTACGATTCCCAGCGTGCTTCCTGCATTGAGCATGAAGTTTAGGTCATTCACTGCGGTGACGACGCCATCTGGTGTTTTGAAGCGAACGTAGAGATTTTTTACATCTAATAAAGGATTCATGATTCGCTCCTATCTATCTTTTGGATCGAGTGCATCACGCAACCCGTCACCGATAAAGTTAAAACAAAATAGGGTAAGGCAAAGGAAAAATGCCGGGAAAATTAATAACCAAGGCGACACTTCCATTTGCGCAGCACCATCACTTAATAGCGCGCCCCAACTGCTCATTGGTTCTTGTGTACCTAATCCTAAGAAGCTTAAGAATGATTCAAATAGAATGAGTCCTGGCACTTCAAGTGAGGCATATACTGCCACTAAGCCTAATACATTTGGAATGATGTGTTTCAAAATGATTTGGCGACGAGGTACGCCACAAACGATGGCGGCTTCGACGAATTCTTTATTTTTTAGGCTGAGCGTTTGTCCACGCACGATACGTGCAAGGCCAAGCCAAGCAATGGCACCGATAGCGATAAAAATTAAGAAAATGTTTTGGCCAAAAAGCGTCACCAACAAAATCACGAAAAACATAAATGGAAATGAGCTGAGAATCTCTAAAAAGCGCATCATCAACATATCCGTTTTACCGCCTACATAGCCGGAAATCGCTCCATAAATTGTACCGATAGTCACGGAAATGAAAGCACCAGCAATACCGACCAATAAGGAAATACGTCCACCGATAGCAGTGCGTACCAACAAGTCGCGACCCGAGGCATCGGTACCGAAGAAGTGATAGCCTTCCATTGTTGGTGCGGCGCTCATCATATTCCAATCGGTATCTTCATAGGTAAAGGGGAAGAACCAAGGCGCTACGGTAATAAATACAATAATAAACGCTAGAATAATCAGACTGGCAACGGCCGCTTTGTTGCGGAAAAAACGGCGTTTCGCATCTTGCCATAGACTGCGGCCTTCTAGTTGCATTTCTTCAATACGGTCAGCCACGTGTTCCACAAAATCCGCATTTTTCTGATTAATCGGCTGAGTACGATAATCTGTCATAACTTATCCTTAATAACGAATTTTTGGATCGATGATGGCGTATAAAATATCCACAATCGCATTAAATAAAATGGTTAATGTGCCAACTAAGATAGTGAGGCTCAAAACTAATGAATAATCGCGGTTCAATGCGCCGTTTACAAATAATAACCCCATGCCAGGCAAACCAAATACGCTTTCGATAACCATTGAGCCGGTAATAATCCCTACGAAAGCGGGGCCTAAATAGGTTATCACGGGTAAAAGAGCAGGGCGCAAAGCATGTTTTAAAATGATTCTCGAAGTAGAAAGTCCTTTAGCTTTGGCGGTACGAATAAAGTTGGAATGCAGTACTTCAATCATGGAGCCACGCATGATACGCGCAATCCCTGCAACATAAGCAATAGTTAAAGAGGCTACAGGTAAAATAATATACATCGCTGAACCGCCATTCCAACCACCAGCGGGTAACCAACCTAAATAAATGGCGAAAATCAGAACTAAGACTGGTGCGAAGACGAAGCTTGGCATAATGACGCCAAGCATTGAGAAACTCATCAAAATATAATCCCAACGGCTATTTTGATTGAGCGCGGCAAGCGTACCCGCTGTGACACCTAATACCACTGCAAAGGCGAAGGCGACCATCCCTAATTTTAAGGAAACAGGGAAGGCTGATGCGATTAAATCATTGACCGATTGATCTTTATATTTAAAAGAGGGACCAAAATCGCCTTTGGAAAGATTTTCCAAATAAAGGAAATATTGTTTATGTAATGGTTCATTTAAATGATACTTCGCTTCGATATTTGCCATGACTTCTGGTGGATAAGCACGTTCCGATGTGAACGGGCTACCAGGGGCGAGACGCATCAGAAAGAAGGAAAAAGTAATCAAAATAAACAGCGTTGGTAAGGCTTCCAACAGCCGTTTAAAAATAAATTTGAGCATAATAACTCCAACCAAAATGGGCGAAAAGTGCGGTCAAAAAACACGATAATTTTTAACCGCACTTAAATACGAGCAACGAATTAATGTTTAATAATATAAAGGTTGCGTAAGTAAATGTGATCTTGTGGATCTTTGCCTGAATAGCCTTTTACGTAAGGTTTCACTAAGCGTGGATTCACATAGTTAAAGATTGGCACGATACCGAAATCTTTTGCAAGAATTTCTTCGGCTTTCGCGTAGGCTTTTGCACGACCTTCCGCATCCGTTGCGACATAAGATTCAGCAATGGCTTTATCATATTCTGGGTTCGCATATTTTGCAGTGTTGTTACTCGAATTAGATAAGAAATAGTTGCCGAATGTTGTGGCTTGGTTGTAATCCGCATTCCATCCTGCACGCGCCGCATCGTAACGGCCTGCACGACGGCTATCAATGTAGGTTTTCCACTCTTGGTTTTCTAATTTCACATCAATTAAACCTTTGGTGTTGGCTTTCCACATAGATGCTGCGGCAATGGCCACCTTTTTGTGGTTTTCATTGGTGTTGTAAAGAATGCTGAATTTCAACGGATTTGCTTTGCTGTAGCCAGCTTCTTCTAAGAGTTTAATGGCTTCTTCATTACGCTGCGCCATTGGTTCTTTTGAATAAGCAGGTTGTTGAATGAGCTGACCTTCTTCGATGTAAGTCGGCGTAAATACATAGGTTGGTGTTTGACCTTGACCTAAAACTTTATCGGTGATCACATTACGGTCAAGGGATAAGTTCAAGGCTTTACGAACATTCACGTTATCAAAAGGCGCTTTCTTATTGTTTAACTCATAAGAATAGGTTGCAAGCGTACGTGTCGTGAATACTTCACCAGGCAATTCTTTTTGTAATTTCGCAAATTGTTCTGGTGGTAAGGCGTAGCTTGTCATATCTAAATCGCCTGCACGATAACGCGCCACATCAGTACTTGGGTTTTCAATCGCAAGGAATGTTGCACTGTTAATGACAGTCTCTTTATCGTTCCAGTAGAGCGGGTTACGTTCAAATTCGATTTTTTCATTAATAATGTGGTTCGCCAGCTTATAGGCACCATTACCCACGTAATTTTCTTTTTTCACCCATGCATCCCCAAATTTTTCGACCACTTTTTGCGGTAATGGCAATAAGGATTGGTGAGTCGTTAAACTGACTGCGTAAGGCACAGGATTGGTTGCATGAACCACAAAGGTGTAATCATCTTTTGCTTCAACACCTAATTCAGCCGGTTTTTTCTTACCGTCAATGATGTCTTGTGCATTTTCTACTTGTAAATAACTTAAGTAACTTGCATAAGGCGCTGCAGTTGCAGGATCCACTAAACGACGCCAAGCAAACACGAAATCGTGCGCGGTAACAGGATCACCATTTGACCATTTGGCATCTTTACGTAAATGGAATGTCCACGTTTTAAAGTCTGGTGTGTTTTCCCAGCTTTCAGCTACACCCGGTTGAAGTTTACCTTCGGAGTCTGAGGTGACGAGGCCTTCAAGTAATTGATAAGCAACGGTAGATTCAGGTACACCTTCAGTTTTTTGTGGGTCAAAACTTTGTGGTTCGGCCCCGTTATTGATCACGATATGTTGTTTTTCATCTAATTGCGTTCCCTCAGGTACTATAACTGCTTGCGCAGAATAGGAAAGAGCAAGAGCAATTGCAGAGAAAAGTAGTTTGTGTTGCATTTGAGCCTCCTTGTCATTAGGCGATATTTTTATAAAGAGTCCTTCTCTTATTAGCTCAAAAATTCATGTTTGTAAAGATTTGTAAGGTGATTATTTAAAGAAAAATAACGTTTTGTGATTTGTATCTAATAAATTACGAAAAAATTGCTAAAAGTGATGATGTGAGAGAGGAAATCGAGAATGTATTGGTTTTTCCTATCGTAAATATTTTCCTGGACGAATTACCCTTTTAAAGCTAATTATGCTATCGTAAGGCAGTTGAATTCAAACAAATCCATTCAAGGAGAATATAATGACAACTCAGTTAGATTCACTTCGTAGTATGACCGTCGTCGTGGCTGATACGGGCGATATTGATGCAATTAAAAAATACCAACCACAAGATGCAACAACAAACCCATCTTTAATTTTAAGTGCTTCAGCATTACCACAATATGCACCATTAATTGATGAAGCGATTACTTATGCTAAAGCTCAAAGTGCGGATAAAGCACAACAATTAATTGATGCAGAAGATAAATTAGCGGTAAACATCGGTTTAGAAATTTTAAAAATTGTCCCAGGACGTATTTCAACTGAAGTGGATGCACGTCTTTCTTACGATACTCAAGCAACTGTTGAAAAAGCACGTAAACTTATCGCACTTTATAATGCGGCAGGTATTTCAAATGAGCGTATTTTGATCAAAATTGCTTCAACATGGCAAGGTATTCGTGCAGCAGAAATTCTTGAAAAAGAAGGCATTAACTGTAACTTAACCTTATTATTCTCCGAAGCGCAAGCTCGTGCATGTGCTGAAGCGGGGGTTTATTTAATTTCACCATTCGTCGGTCGTATCTTAGACTGGTACAAAGCAAATACTGATAAAAAAGAATATGCTCCAGCAGAAGACCCTGGTGTTATTTCTGTAACCAAAATTTATAACTACTACAAAGAATACGGTTATAAAACAGTGGTAATGGGCGCAAGTTTCCGTAATGTCGGTGAAATTATTGAATTAGCAGGTTGCGATCGTTTAACTATCGCACCCGCTTTACTTAAAGAATTACAAGAAAATTCAACCGCACTTGTACGTAAACTAGATTACAAAGGTGAAGTAAAAGCGAAACCTCAACCATTAACTGAAGCTGAATTCTACTGGCAACATAACAGCGATGCGATGGCTGTTGAGAAATTGGCAGAGGGGATTCGCAAATTTGCAGTTGACCAAGAGAAATTAGAAGCAATGCTTTCAGCAAAACTTTAATTTTAAAAACATGAAAGTGCGGTTAGAAATAACCGCATTTTTTATTCTTATCATAAAATGTTCTAACTCTTAATAATTAGTTCTTGACTAACTCACCAAAGTCATTGAGAATTCAAGACAAGTTTTGCTAAAGCAAAATGGGAACCGCGACTTTTGATACAAAGTGCGGTCATTTTTTCTTTTTTCGGAGCAAATATATGTCAGGTATTTTTGAACAAACTCCTGCTAATCGTCGTCGTTATGGCGTAGCGATTTTTGTTGGTATTATTGCAGGTTTAATTTCTGCATTCGTAAAATGGGGTGCTGAGCATCCATTCCCACCGCGTAGTCCAATCGATTTCTTCGCAGCAGCATGTAAAGTAGACATCACAGGTTTAAGTCAAGATCAAATTCTTCAAGTCTGTTCACGTGCATTCTTAAACCCACCACACGTATTCTTACGTGATTATTTAGGTATTGATCCAACTCAAGCAGCATTTACTTTTGCGGATCATGGTTTTGACTGGATTGGCGTGACTCACATTACTTTCTCATTAGTATTTGCTATCGCTTACTGTTTAGTGGCAGAACGTTTTCCTAAAATCAAATTCTGGCAAGGTATTGGTGCAGGTTTAATCGCAGATATTTGTGTGCACTACATCACTTTCCCTGCATTAGGTTTAACACCACCTGTTGCAGAATGGCCGTTATATGAACATATTTCTGAATTAGTGGGACACATTTTCTGGTTCTGGACAATTGAGATTATTCGTCGTGATTTACGTAACCGTATTACTCACGAGCCAGATGCAGAAATTCCACTAAAAGATGCAACTGAATAATTAATCTATATTGCAAAGAATGCTACCGAAAGGTGGCATTTTTGTTTATGTCGGGAACAAAAGTTATTTTGGGAAAACTAAAGAGCACCATGATTAAAAATAGCTAACAGAAAAGTCATATTAGGATTTCAATAAATTTTTTGTAGTTATCTTTCAAGTTGGTTAGAATAAAGACAATTGTTTGTGATAGGAGAGTGGAATGAAAAAAACACCTTTACTTGCGGTCGGCTTAATGGCTACAGCTGTATTAACTGGTTGTGCAACCAAAGCAGATGGTGAACGCAATGATAAATTAGAAAGTTTTAACCGTACGATGTTTGATTTTAACTATAAAGTCATGGACCGTTATGTGTTAGAACCTGCAGCGAAAGGCTGGCGTGATTACGTGCCGACACCGGTCACAAAAGGTTTATCCAATGTGGCAAATAACTTAGATGAACCAGTGAGCTTTGTGAACCGTTTATTAGAAGGTGAACCGAAAAAAGCCTTTATTCACTTCAACCGTTTCTGGATTAACTCTACCTTTGGTATCGGTGGATTATTT
This sequence comes from uncultured Haemophilus sp., assembly GCA_963548985.1. Taxonomy (GTDB): domain Bacteria; phylum Pseudomonadota; class Gammaproteobacteria; order Enterobacterales; family Pasteurellaceae; genus Haemophilus_D. The sequence continues at coordinate 21,919 of CAUUXN010000016.1, forward strand.
GACTTTGCCAGTGCAAGCAAAGACTTGCAGGTTTATGATCAGCGTAGCTTTGGTGAAACGTTGGGCACCTATGGTGTAGATGCAGGTACTTATATTGTATTACCAATTTATAATGCGACAACACCTCGTCAATTAACCGGTGCAGTGGTCGATGCGGCTTATACTTATCCTTTCTGGAATTGGGTAGGCGGCCCATGGTCACTGGTGAAATATGGTGTGCAAGCCGTAGATAAACGCTCGAAAACATTGGACCAAACAGAATTGCTCAATCAAGCACAAGATCCTTATGTTACTTTCCGTGAAGCTTATTATCAGAATTTAGAATTTAAAGTAAATGATGGCAAAGTAAAAGAAAGCTCACAGAAAGAATTGTCTGATGATGTATTAAAAGAGATTGATTAAGAATACTCGTATAAGCGATAAAGTCACTTATATGTTAGGATAGCAAGCGTATTTATACGTCAATATTAAAGGAGAATATCATGACTAAAATCATTCATACAGAAAAAGCCCCAGCAGCAATCGGTCCTTATGTTCAAGCGGTGGATTTAGGTAATTTAGTTTTAACATCAGGTCAAATCCCGGTTAACCCTGCAACGGGTGAAGTGCCAAAAGATATTGTAGCTCAGGCGCGTCAATCGTTAGAAAACGTGAAAGCCATTATTGAACAGGCTGGTTTGAAAGTGGGTGATATTGTGAAAACCACTGTGTTTGTGAAAGATCTTAATGATTTTGCAGCAGTAAATGCAGAGTATGAGAAATTCTTTAAAGAAAATAATCACCCGAATTTCCCTGCTCGTTCTTGCGTAGAAGTTGCTCGCTTGCCAAAAGATGTTGGCTTAGAAATCGAAGCGATTGCGGTAAGAAAATAATAGGAAAGTGCGGTTAAAATCTGCAGATTTTTTCTACAATAGACTTTACAAGAGCGAGATTAATCACTATAATCTCGCTCCTAAATTACGCTTAGCGTAAAATTTCTGGTTGGTGCTTGACCTATTCAAGCCCCGTCCAAGACCGTAGGGAATGGTTAGCAATAATCGTCTTAATAATCCTACGTAGATGGTGAACAGAATAAGAATATTTCTTGCTTCTGGGCACCGAAGTCGTCCTAGTCTGAAAGATAACTCTTTCGATGAGGTAAATTAATTCCGAGAAATCGGAGTGTATTCAGGAGCTAAAAGCCAATGGCATTAAATCTTCAAGACAAACAAGCAATTGTTGCCGAAGTAAATGAAGCAGCCAAAGGTGCACTTTCAGCAGTAATCGCGGACTCTCGCGGTGTAACTGTTGATAAAATGACTGAATTACGTAAAGCAGCTC
>CAUUXN010000017.1:0-22965 GCA_963548985.1 uncultured Haemophilus sp.
ACGAGTTGGCCTTTTTTAATTTGCTCGTGTAACCAATCTAAGTTTTTCGCACCAAATTCGCCAAGATAAACCCAAATTGGTACAGAAATAATCGCGGCGCAGAAATCAATCAATACAAAGCGGGTATAGCTGACGCGGCGGGTAATACCAGAAACCATATAAATTGGTGCGCGTAAGCCTGGTAAGAAACGAGCCACAAATAATACGCGGTTACCGTATTGGTCAAATTTTTCACGTACCATTTTAAGGCGTTCTAATGTGACGATTTTACGCATTGGTCGGAAACGTAAGATACGCGTGCCGTAAATACGACCAAGCCAGTACATAGTTGAATCACCGGCAAGTACGCCAATCATACTTACGACTAACATTAAGTGGGAATTGACGCTTTCAGGATAGAGACCAGCTATTACACCGCCGGAAACAAGCGTGATATCTTCTGGAATAGGTACACCAAAGCCACAAATAATCAGAACAAATAGCACCGCCCAATAACCGTAATCGGTAAAAAAGCTGATAAGAAATTCCATTTGAAACCCACTTACAATCAGTTAGTTAAAATTAATTAAAAATTGGGATTTATTTTAATCGCTTTGCCTTGAAAAGCCTAGAAAAAATTTGCCGTGTAAATTTGCATTGTGGGGCTGAATATTTTATAATCCGTCGCTCTCAAAGTTTGTCTTTGAGCAAATTTAGGAAAATTGCTGGGTCGCCTGCAATTTTTTATTTTAAACTTTTAATCAAGAGAACATGAAAATGGCATTTAAATTTAACGCTGAAGTTCGTCAAGCGCAAGGTAAGGGTGCGAGCCGCCGCCTGCGTCACAACGGTCAAATCCCTGCAATCATTTATGGTGGCAGCGAAGCACCTGTTTCAATCATCTTAAATCACGATGAATTAAACAACGCACAAGCTCACGATTCTTTCTATAGCGATGTAATCACTTTAGTGGTTGAAGGTAAAGAAGTTGCAGTGAAAGTTCAAGCAATGCAACGTCACCCATTCAAACCAAAATTGGTTCACATTGACTTCAAACGTGCTTAATTTTTAGCTTGTGATAAGAACACCAATAATGATGAGTTATTGGTGTTTTTTCTTTTCGGGCAAAGTGCGGTCAAATTTGAAATCGTTTTAGGAGTATTTTCCAATGAAGATAGCCTTAGGCATTGAATATAACGGAAAACAATATTGTGGCTGGCAGCGACAAGAGAAAGTACGCAGTGTACAAGAAGAATTAGAAAAAGCGTTATCTTTCGTGGCAAATGAAAAAATTGAAGTGTTTTGTGCGGGCAGAACAGACTCTGGTGTTCATGGCACAGGACAAGTGGTGCATTTTGAAACTACAGCGGTTCGTCCTGAAAAAGCTTGGGCATTTGGGACTAATGCAAATTTGCCTGATGACATTTCGGTGAGTTGGGCAAAAGTGGTGGATGATGAATTTCACGCCCGTTTTTCTGCAACCGCGCGTCGTTATCGTTATATCTTGTATTGCAATAAATTACGTTCAGCCATTTTGCCGGAAGGGATTACCCATTGCCATTTAGATTTAGACGAAAAGAAAATGCACCAAGCGGGGCAGTTCTTATTGGGGGAAAATGATTTTTCCTCTTTCCGCGCGGCACAATGTCAATCGAATACCCCTTGGCGAAATGTGCATCATTTAAATGTGGTGCGAAAAGGGCAGTACGTTATTGTAGATATTCAAGCCAATGCCTTTGTGCATCATATGGTACGCAACATTGTGGGAAGCTTGATTGAAGTTGGCGCAGGTAATCAACCTGTTGAGTGGATAAAATGGTTGTTAGAGCAAAAAGAGCGTAAATTAGCCGCGCCAACAGCGAAACCCGAAGGCCTGTATTTAGTTAATGTGATTTACCCTGAAAAATTTGCGATTCCACAGAAAAATTTAGGGCCATTGTTTTTAGAAGATAATCTCATCTGACTAGCAAATTTCGCTAAATTATGATTAAATACGCAAACTTTTCTAGTTAATAAAAAAGGTAAAAAATGAGCTGGATTGATAGAATTTTTAGCAAAGGAACCTCTTCCTCTGCATCACGTAAAGCTAACGTACCAGAAGGGGTTTGGACAAAATGTACCTCTTGTGAACAAGTTCTTTACGGTGAAGAAGTAAAACGTAATTTATATGTTTGTCCAAAATGCGGTCATCATATGCGTATTGATGCTCGTGAGCGCCTTTTAGCCTTGTTAGATGAAGGTTCAAGCCAAGAATTATCGGCTGATTTAGAACCAAAAGATATTCTTAAATTTAAAGATTTAAAAAAATATAAAGATCGTATTACTGCTGCACAAAAAGAAACCGGTGAAAAAGATGCGTTAATCACAATGACAGGTACGCTTTACAATATGCCTATTGTTGTTGCGGCTTCAAACTTTAGCTTCATGGGCGGTTCAATGGGCTCGGTTGTAGGAGCAAAATTTGTAAAAGCGGCAGAAAAAGCAATGGAATTAAATTGTCCGTTTGTTTGTTTCTCTGCAAGTGGTGGTGCACGTATGCAAGAAGCTCTTTTCTCCTTAATGCAAATGGCGAAAACCAGTGCGGTGTTAGCAAAAATGCGTGAAAAAGGCGTGCCGTTTATTTCGGTATTAACCGACCCAACATTAGGTGGGGTATCTGCAAGTTTTGCCATGTTAGGTGATGTGAACATCGCCGAGCCAAAAGCATTAATTGGTTTTGCAGGCCCACGTGTAATCGAACAAACTGTACGTGAGAAATTACCGGAAGGCTTCCAACGTAGTGAATTCTTACTTGAGAAAGGGGCAATTGATATGATCGTGAAACGTTCAGAAATGCGTTCAACTCTTGGAAACCTTTTAAGCAAACTCACCAATCAACCTTCACCTTTTGTTGAAGTAGAAGTTGTTGAAAATGCCTAATACAATGAATTTAAAAGCCACTTCGCCACTCGCTGAGTGGCTTTCTTATTTGGAAAACAGTCATTTCAAAGCGATTGATTTAGGGCTAGAGCGTATTAAGTCAGTAGCAGAAGAATTGGACCTTTTGAATCCCGCACCTTATGTGATCACGGTAGGGGGCACAAATGGTAAAGGTACGACTTGCCGTTTGCTTGAAACCATTTTGTTAAATCACGGCTTGCGTGTGGGTGTGTATTCTTCTCCTCATTTATTGCGCTATAACGAGCGCGTTCGTATTCAAAATCAAGACTTGCCGGATGAAATGCATACCGCTTCTTTTGATTTTATCGAAAAGCATAAAACGCAATCTCTCACTTATTTTGAATTTAGCACGTTGTCGGCTTTGCATTTATTTAAACAAGCGAAACTTGATGTCGTGATTTTAGAAGTCGGGCTTGGTGGGCGTTTGGATGCAACCAATATTGTCGATAATGATCTGGCTGTTATCACCAGTATCGATATTGATCATACGGATTTTCTAGGTTCAACGCGTGAAGAAATTAGCTTTGAAAAAGCGGGGATTTTTCGTGCGAACAAACCGGTTGTGATTGGTGAGCCAAATGTTCCGCAGCCTATGTTAGAACAAGCGGAGAAATTACATTGCCACGTTTCACGCCGAGATGTCACTTGGTCGTTTAAAGCTAATGAGCAAACTTGGATGTGGCAGAGTAATAAAGTGCGGTTAGAAAATTTGCCGTTTTGCCAAATTCCATTAGCTAATGCCGCAACAGCTTTGGCTGCCGTTGAACAGCTGCCTTTTGATATTTCTGTTGAGACCATTAAACGTTCATTAATTGAAGTGGAATTAGTTGGTCGTTTCCAACAATTGAAAGGTTATCAGCTAGAAAAATTGGCAGATCGCTTGAATGTACCTTATTCACAGTTGCCAAAAGTGATCATCGATGTTGGGCATAATCCTCATGCGGCAAAATATTTAGCCGAAAAATTGACAGCACTTAAGACACAAATATCAGGTCGAATTATTGCCGTTTGCGGAATGTTAAAAGATAAAGATGCCGAGTCGGTGTTTACCCAACTTACTTCCGTTATTGACCAATGGCATTGTGTCACATTAGGCGGTTACCGTGGTCAATCGGGTGATGACTTAAATACAAAATTAACATCAGTTTATCCATCAGCAAGAAGTGTTTCTGAAGATTCTGTTGTTGAAGGGGTGAAAAGAGCGGTTAAAACTGCGGATAAAGATGACATTGTGCTGGTATTTGGATCTTTCCACACCGTAGGGGAATTTTTAGAATATTTAGCATAATAGATATGAAAAATAATGAAGGCTGGTTTTGACCAGCCTTTTGTTTTTAAAGTATATTATGGAAATAATCACTTAATTCTGAGTATTGGAATGTAAACCCACAATCCTGTAAATGTTTTGGATAGACATTTTGGCTGTCTAAAAGAATGCAAGCGCGCTCGCCTAGAATAGTAGTTAATAAAAATTGAGGTACTTGAGCAAAACAAGGACGATGTAATGCTTTACCTAATAATTGGTTAAAGGTTTTGTTTTTAACAGGATGTGGCGCAGTAAAATTAAATGGACCTTCACAATTATTATGATCAAGTAAAAAGAGAAGGCCTTCTACCATATCCTCTAATGCGATCCAGCTCCAATATTGCTCACCATTCCCTAATTTTCCGCCTAGCCCAAAGCGATAGAGTGGTAGAATTTTAGCAAAAGCCCCGCCTTTTAGAGAAAGTACTAATCCGGTTCTCACTAAACAGACTCTGGTATTGGCTTGCTTTGCCGCATTTTCCCAATCAATACAAAGCTGTGCGGTAAATTGAGTACTTGGATTTGTGTTTTCAGTGATCTGCTCGTTACCACAGTTTCCATAAATTCCGGTTGCAGAACCTGAAATCAAGACTGGAGGATGTTCACTTTGGTTAATAAGTTGAACAATCTGCTGTGTTAAATCAATGCGGCTATGACGCAGTTTCTCTTTTTGTTGAACTGTCCATCTTTTATCGAAGATTGGCTCACCGGCAAGATTAATAACTGCATCAAAGGCATTCAAATTTTTGAGGGTGGAAAGTGCGGTCAAAAATTGCGGTGTTTTTTCAGAAAAAACAGCTTGGGCTTTTTCAATAGAGCGAGTCAGTACTGTAACGCTATCACCACGTAAAAGTAGCGATTCAACTAAAGGTTTCCCAACAAATCCCGTTCCACCGGTTACTAAGATATTCATTATAGACTGCTTTCAAAAAGCGTTTGAATTTGCTCTAGAAGCGATTTAATTGTTGTGTCTTTTGTTGGTGTCACAAAAATGGTGTCATCCCCCGCAATCGTGCCCAAAATACCTTCGGGTTTACCAATGGAATCCAATAATCGAGCAATCAACTGTGCAGCGCCTGGAGAGGTTTTAATGACGATAACGAAATCATTGTGATCAATATCCAAAACCAAATTTTTTAATGGGCTGCTAGTAGCGGGTACACTTAATTCACTTGGCAAGCAATACACCATTTCCATTTTCGTATTTCTTGCACGAACTGCGCCAAATTTACTTAGCATGCGTGAAACTTTAGACTGGTTAATGCTTTGAAATCCTTGTTTTTTTAAGGCTTCAACAATTTCACTTTGAGAAGCAAATCGTTCTTGATTGAGCAGTTCTTTAAATGCTTTAGTTAATTGATCTGACATAGTTATTCTCGTATAGGGGAATTTGCATAAGAATTGCATAAAAATTCATTTTAGGCAATTAAAATAAATTTGCCGTTTGAAAAGTTTGAGCTAGATCGCATTATTGAATTTCTCTGTTTGTAATTTAATGACTAACACTTTAAAATTCTACCTAGTTAGGATTAATTAATACATGAGGAGTATTTTATGAAAGTTGCAGTATTAGGCGCAGCAGGCGGTATTGGTCAAGCATTAGCCTTATTACTTAAATTACAATTACCCGCTGAAAGTGAATTAGCACTTTATGATATTGCACCAGTGACACCAGGTGTGGCTAAAGATGTGAGTCATATTCCAACAGCGGTTAAAGTGGAAGGTTTTGCGGGAGAAGATCCAACACCTGCACTTAAAGGTGCTGATGTCGTTTTAATTTCTGCAGGGGTAGCACGTAAACCGGGTATGGATCGTTCAGATCTTTTCAATATTAATGCGGGTATCGTGCGTAACTTAATTGAACATGTTGCAAAAACATGTCCAAAAGCTTGTGTAGGCATTATTACCAACCCTGTGAACACGACTGTTGCGATTGCTGCAGAAGTATTGAAAAAAGCGGGTGTTTATGACAAACGTAAATTATTCGGTGTCACCACTTTAGACGTGTTACGTTCTGAAACATTCGTATCAGAATTAAAAGGCTTAAATGTTTCTCGTACAAGTGTACCCGTTATTGGTGGACACTCAGGTGTAACCATTCTTCCATTACTTTCACAAGTTCAATATGCTGAATGGAAAGAAGAGGAAATTGCACCATTAACAAAACGTATCCAAAATGCAGGTACTGAAGTGGTTGAAGCAAAAGCGGGTGGCGGTTCTGCGACACTTTCTATGGCTCAAGCGGCAGCACGTTTTGCGCGTTCATTAGTGAAAGGCTTAAGTGGCGAAACTGTGGTTGAATGTACTTATGTAGAAGGTGACGGTAAATATGCACGTTTCTTCGCTCAACCAGTTCGTTTAGGTAAAGAAGGTGTAGAAGAAATTTTACCAATCGGTACCTTAAGCAAATTTGAACAAGAAGCTTTAGAAGCAATGTTACCAACATTGCGTGCAGATATTGAATTAGGCGAAAAATTTATTAACGGTTAATTTAATTCTATTTCTAGAGAAGAGGAGCTGTATGCTCCTCTTTTTTTATACGAAAATGATTAAACATAAAAAAGTGAAGAAAAAGCGTGATTTAGCTCACAAATTTGAACATTGCTATTTGCAATATAAAGGACTTTGCCGTATTCTTAAATCACTAAAAACAAGTGCTATTTTTAAATAGCCGACATCTATTTTGCTTTCCGAGTAGTGCCCCAGTGGGGCACTTTTTTTGCCTTATTTTTAGTCTAAGCATAAAAAAGTGCGGTCAAAAAACACTGGATTTTCTGACCGCACTTTATAAAACGAATACTAAGCGAAAGAATTATTCAAACATTGCTGAAATAGATTCTTCATTGCTGATACGACGAATTGCTTCAGCTAGCATCGTTGAAAGGGTAAGCACGCGCACTTTACCAAGCGCTTTCATTTCAGGTGAAAGTGGAACAGTATCAGTTACCACGATTTCATCAATCGCATCGCTTGCTAAATGTTGTGCTGCTGCACCAGAGAATACGGCGTGAGTTGCGTAAGCAAATACGCGTTTTGCACCGCGTTCTTTTAATGCTTCAGCCGCTTTACATAATGTACCACCTGTATCAATCATATCATCCACAAGGATACAATCACGATCTGCAACATCCCCGATAATATGCATAACTTGTGATACGTTTGCGCGTGGACGACGTTTGTCGATAATTGCCATTTCGGTATCGTTTAATAATTTCGCTACTGCACGTGCACGAACCACACCACCGATATCTGGAGAAACAACGATAGGATTGACAAGATCGGTTTTCTTCAAGATATCATCAAGTAAAACCGGTGAACCGAATACGTTATCAACTGGTACATCAAAGAAACCTTGGATTTGCTCTGCGTGTAAGTCACAAGTTAATACACGGTCAATCCCTACAGTTGAAAGTAAATCAGCTACCACTTTTGCAGTGATTGGCACACGAGCAGAACGTACACGACGATCTTGACGAGCATAACCAAAATAAGGAACAACGGCAGTAATACGGCCGGCAGATGCACGACGTAAAGCATCAACCATTACAATCAATTCCATCAGGTTGTCATTCGTTGGTGCACAAGTGGATTGAATAATAAACACGTCTGCACCACGCACATTTTCATTAATTTGCACTTGGATTTCACCATCGCTAAAGCGTCCAACGGTGGCATCGCCTAATGAAATGTAAAGACGTTCAGAAATCTTTTTCGCTAGCTCAGGCGTAGCATTTCCAGCAAAGAGTTTAATGTCTGGCATTTTATATAACCTCAGGTTGAGTGTAGATAGATTGGTTGGTCGAGAGTTGTTTCAACATCGCATGTAATGGTGAAACGTTTAATCCTTTAGCAACAAAGCCGAAAAATTCCTTCGGTTTTTGTTGGAAAACAGCTTGTGCTGATTTTTCATCATCAAATTCAGCAAAAACACAAGCCCCGGTTCCGGTTAATCTGGCTGGTGCATATTGTAGCAACCATAGTAGGGCTTTTTCAACTTCAGGATATTGAGTTCGCACGACTTTTTCGCAATCGTTTGCAAACGGTTGATTCAAAAGTTCGGCAAGGGATCTTTTTTCTGTATTTCGAGGCAAATCGTGATTACTAAAGACCACAGCAGTAGAAATCGCAGTTTCAGGTTTTAGTACCACATAATATTTTTCTTGTGGTTCGCAGTATTGAATTTTTTCACCCACACCTTCTGCAAAAGCGGCTTGGCCATGAACGAAGATAGGCACATCAGCCCCAAGTTTTAGCCCAAGTTCGGCAAGTTCATTAATGGATAGATGGGTTTGCCATAAATAGTTCAAAGCAAGTAGAGTCGTTGCGGCATTGGATGAGCCGCCGCCAATTCCACCGCCCATGGGCAGAATTTTATCTAAATGAATTGTCGCGCCGAGTGTACAGCCTGTTTTTTCTTGTAGGAGTGTCGCTGCACGATAGATTAAGTTTTGTTCTAGAGGTAAGCCTGGAATTTCAGGAGAGATGCGGATTTGTTTATCTTGGCAAATATCAATAGTGAGCCAATCGCCGAAATCAAGAAATTGGAAAAGGGTTTGTAATTCGTGGTAGCCGTTTGGCAGTTTACCGTTTATATAGAGAAATAAATTGAGTTTTGCGGGGCTTGGAAATCGGTTAGGCTTTCCAAGAGAAGTTGAAAGTGCGGTCGAAAAGTGATGTGTTTTCATTAGAACGCCCATTCATCCACACGAATTTTTAGGGTTTGTGATGTACTTTTATTCTTTAATAGAATATTTTCAGGCATCGAATTATCCGGATGGTAGCTCAGATAATCGGCTGTCCACATCGAGCCATCAAGTGGGTAGCTAAATTCGGATAAAAGATGATTAGTTCCAACTTGGTAATCGGCGTTATCCGCTGGCTGACCTTTTAACCAATAAGATAAATGCTCTAATGGCACATCCATTCCGATGATTTCGCGTAACAATAATTTGGCGTTTTTATCAGATTGTTGGTTGCCTTTATTATCTGAAATGGTCATGCCATTTGGATGCATTTCCATGGTTAGCGTTGTTTTGCTGATTAGAGAATAAAGTTTTAACTTATAGGCTTTCGGGTTTCGATATTGCCATTCAAAGCGACTAGAAAAACGCTCTTGTGGACTGATGTAACCAATTTGTCCTTTTGTGCTATAAGATTGAATTTGTTTGATTTTTTTGAGATGCTGTTGCCACGTAATATCGTTTTTATCGATATGTTGAACATCTGTTGGGCGCTCTGCATCAAGAGTACAAGCGGATAAGATCACACTTGCAAATACAGATGCTAGAAGAGATTTTAATAATTTCATAACAAAATATTTACTAAAAAATTGCACATATTGTAAGGGTTAGTTTACTTTTAGTAAAGCTGGATTAAGCATTTAAGCGTGTTTTCTCTGCTTTCACCGCGGCAATTCTTCGACGCGTTAACTCATCTCGAATACCTTGTTTTTCAAAACCATCTGCAATGACTTGCTGTACATCAACAGCAAGGGCGGCTTGATAAAGCGCTTTGAGATAATCAATTTGCGGATATTCTTTATTTTCAAAGCCCGTTCGCCCGCGAGTATCAGATAAACATACTAATAGAAATTCTTCGAAGCGCTGAGGTTTACGCCAAACATCAAACGTATTAAAGAGTTTCACCACTGTTTCAGGGCGAAGTTCTAAGGCTTTATGCACATGCGTGTGATATTCACAAGTTAATTCAGCTAATTCTTGAATATAATTAGGGACTCTAAGACGTTTGCATAATGAACGAATCGGTTTAATCCCCGCTTTTTCATGACCATGATGACTTGGCCACATTTCTTTTGGGGTAAGGGCTTTACCTAGATCGTGACAAATTGCTGCAAAACGAACCGCACTTTTATTCAAATTGGTATTTTCTGTGAGTTTAACCGCTTGCTGCAATACGAGCATGGTATGAATAAAGCTGTCAATTTCAGGGTGGTATTTGGCTGGGTTCGGTACACCGTCTAAGGCGGCAATCTCAGGAAAGAGCACTTTGAGTGCACCGACTTGATGTAGCGTTTCAAAATAAATTTCAGGATGCGGTTCGTTTAATGCTTTTTCTGTTTCCATCCAAACTCGCTCAGCCGTTAGGTGTGCGAGTTCACCTTGTTCAGAGAGTTCAGCCATTAATTTAAGGGTTTCTTCGGCAATAGAAAAACCTAAATGATGAAAGCGAGCCGCAAAGCGTGCAACACGTAATACACGCAGTGGATCTTCAGCAAAAGCAGGTGAAATATGACGTAAAATACGTTGATGAATATCCTCTACACCATGATAAGGATCGTGCAGCTTGCCATCTTTGTCTTGGGCAATAGCATTGATAGTAAGATCTCGGCGAATTAAATCTTGTTCAAGCGTAATATCATCTGAAAAATCACAAATAAATCCAGTGTAGCCTTTGCCAGATTTTTGTTCTGTACGGGCAAGTGCGTATTCTTCATGGCTTTCAGGATTGAGAAAAACAGGGAAGTCTTTGCCAACTTGTTGGTAACCTTGAGCCAGCAACATTTCTGGTGTTGCTCCCACGACAACCCAGTCACGATCTTTTACTGGTAAACCTAAAAGTTGATCACGTACAGCACCGCCGACAAGATAAATTTCCATTTTACTCTCCCATCAATATATAAAGAAAAGGTAGGCAAATGCCTACCTCAATGATGAATCATTACCAGCTATCACGACGTTTACGTCTTGGTAAAATGTGAGGTAATACTAAGCCAATTAATAAACCTACACCTAATACTGAGCCGCCATAAATAAACCATTGGATCGCAATTTCGCGTTTATTGGCATCAAGCATTGCTTCTAAATCACGATTTTTATTTTTCGTCATTTCTAATTCACGTTTAAGTTGTGAATTTTGCTCAAGCAATTCACTGCTTTGTTGTTCAGCTTGTTTGCTACGGCGTTGAATTTCGTTTGTGCGTTGTTGCCAATCTGAATCGACACGATTCAGCTTTAATGTTAACTCTTGTACCTGTGCTTTTAATTTTGGATTTTCTTCACGGCTACTTGGCGTAGAACTCAGTTCTGAGGTTAAAATCCATGCCTCGCGATTTTTATTATCACGAATTAGGGTATATTTTCCTTCTTGTCCTAAGACTGTTACCGCTTCGCCAGATTGGATTGCACCCGCGATCTTAAATTGATCACCTGCACCACGACGTAAATATGTGTTCAGATTTTCTGTCACATATTGCGTTTCAGCTTGTACTGTTCCAATGGTTGATCCCAATAGAACACAAGAAAATAAAAGTTTGCTCACTTTTGACATAATACTTCCTAGATTCATGAAGAAAGTGCGGTCGGAAAATGAAACAAACCGCACTTATAATAATTATACTAGTGGAAAATCGCGCGAAGGATGTAGAAAATCACAATCGCAAAGAATGCACCAGCAGGCAACGTTACAACCCATGAACTAATGATGTTACGGATAACTGTCAAGTTAAGCGCCGCAATACCACGTGCGAAACCGATACCTAAGATTGCGCCCACTAAAGTTTGTGTCGTGGAGATTGGTAAACCTGTACCCGATGCGACAACAACAGTCATCGCAGTTGCAAATTGTGCGGCAAAACCACGGCTAGGGGTTAAATCGGTAATACCCGATCCTACAGTTGCCATTACTTTTTGTCCCATTGCGATAAGACCAACGGCGATACCTAATGCACCTAAAGGTAAAATCCACCAAGCTAAATCACCACCACTCAGGATTTTCCCGCCATTTTGCACGATTGATACCACAGAAGAAAGCGGACCAATTGCATTGGCTACGTCATTAGAACCATGGGCAAACGCCATTGCACAAGCGGTTAAAAGCATTAAGATACTAAAAATCTTTTCTACTGAGCCGAACGATCCTTTTCTTGCTTTTGCGGTAAATGCTTTGCTGCGGAAGTAGAAATGGCAGAAGATCATACCAACAACACTGATAAGCAATGAAATAACGAGGGTTTCATTGTTGGAAAGATTTAAACCAACGTGTTTTAAACCTTTTGCCATGGTAACGATACAAAGTACGAATACGGTAATCGCCATGTAGTAAGGCCCGTATTTTTGTGCGTTTTTCAGCGGTTCTTCTGTATCGAAAATGAGTTTCTGGATACTTGCAAAGATGGTATAAGCTAAAAGTCCTGCGATCACGGGGGTGATAAACCAACTTCCAACGATCCCACCGATAGTAGACCAGTCAACAGAACTTGGACCAATCGTAATACAAGCAAAACCAATTAAAGCTCCGATGATGGTGTGAGTACCAGAAACAGGCCAACCCATTTTTGTGGCGATAAATAACCAAGCACCTGATGCAAAGAGAGTAGAAAGCATCCCTAATGCCAATATATCAGGCATCTCGACGAATTGAGAGGGATCGATCACACCACTTTTGATGGTTTCTGTTACTTCACCACCGGCTAAATAAGCCCCTGCAGATTCAAAAATTAAAGCAATAATAATCGCTTGTTTTGCAGTAATGGTACCCGAACCTACGGAAGTCCCCATTGAGTTTGATACGTCGTTGGCACCAATACCAAATGCCATAAAGAAGCCGAATACCGCAGTAATTAAGACTAACCACGAGCCGTATGCATTAATAATTTCCATAGTGAATTTCCTATGTTGTAGTTAATGTCGTCAGAATTAGGAACGGGCTAGCATTAATTCAATGCGAGATCCAACACGTTGAGCTTGATCGGCTAATACGCCTACCCATTCGATGATTTTATATAAGAACATCACATCAATAGGGTTATAACGGCTTTCAATGGTGTAGAGCATTTTGCGTAATTTAATTTGCATTTGATCCGTATCATCTTCAATGCTGTCTAGCTCTTGAATCATATGGTTCACTAACTTTAATTCACGGCCTTTAAAACCGGTTTCAAGTAGTTTATCCATTTCTTCAATCACTAAATGAGCTTGATGAATAGAATCTAAACTACGTTGAACATAATGCAAAAATTCTTCCTGCATTTCTTCAGGAATGCCAAATTGGCGACCAATCATACGACCAGCAATATCTTTAGCATAGTTAGCTAATTTGTCTTGTTGGGTGACTAATTCAAGTAAATCGGTACGATCAATGGGTAAAAATAAACCGCGAGGCAATTTCAAACGGATTTCGCGTTTTAAACTATCTGCTTCACGTTCACATTGAGAAATGTCTAGACGTGTTTTTTCCGCATCATCCCATTGTTTTACAAAGGTATGTTGGAAGAATGGAATTAATAAATCACAACATTCAGTCACTTTGTCAGAATGTTTCTGCAGTGGTTTTAAAGGAGAATGGGCAAATAATCCGAGAATATTATTCATTGCCATAGGTGTTTTACTCCATAACAAGGGTTAAAATTTCGGTTGCATATTACCTGATTTTATAAGGAAATACACGAAAAAGATCTTGATTTGTATAAAATTATCTGTATATTTAAACAGTTAAAAGTGATAAGGAAAAATAAAATGAGTAATGAAGTTGAATTAAAGCTTGCAGTTACCTCTGATGCTTTCGATACCCTAAAAACACATCTCAATCAATTCAATATCTTAGAACAAAATACAGTCTTTCTGGGAAATGCCTATTTCGATTATCCCGACCATTTTTTGGCTAAACAAAAAATGGGATTTCGTGTCCGTCGAGAAAATAATGATTTCACACTTACCTTAAAAACTGACGGAAAAGTGGTTGGCGGATTGCATAGTCGTCCAGAATATAATTTATCTATACCTGATGATTCAGTACCCACAACGGAACAATTAACCTCATTGTATCCATTTGAAAACTTACCTTCCGCTACATTACAACCGATTTTCTCAACAGATTTTAACCGCACTTTTTGGTTGATTGCGTTTGGCGCATCAAAAATTGAAGTGGCCTTCGATCAAGGGAAAATTTTATCAGGGGAAAAAACACAGCCTATTTGTGAAATTGAATTCGAATTAAAAGAAGGGCTTATTTCAGATCTTTTCCATTTTGTCTTACTTTTACCTTTTGAACAGGATGTTTATTTTAGTTCAGCAACCAAAGCAAAACGTGGCTATCAATTAGGTAGCAAACCTCTTTTAATTGATTGGTTAAATAAATGGCGTGATTTCTTAAAAGAAGAACGTGAGGAAAGTGTGGTAGATTCTCGCCAGAAATTAATTGCTGTCATGAAAATGGAACAACAATTAATTGAAGAAACGATTTCATTCCCAACGGATGTGTTTGCTTTCGATTTTATGAAAACCGTTGAACGTGTCGGCGCATTTTTCAATCTTTATCATTATTATGATGACAACAAAGCCTTGTTTGAAAAACTGGAAGAAAATCGATCAGCTGAGTTATTAGCTAGTAATCAATTTTTCCTTAATGAAATAAAAGGCTTGATTACCTTTCATAGCGAAACAAAAGATAATTTTCAAACTATTGAGAAGTTAAAAGCGTTATTAAAGAGCCGTGCGTATTTTGAAAGAATGCTTGGTTTAATGATGTTGATGGCGTAAAACAGTTTCTCGAAAGGATAATAAAAATGGCAAAAGCTCCTAAAACCGCTTATGTATGTAATGATTGTGGCGCTGAATTTTCGCGCTGGCAAGGGCAGTGTTCTGCCTGTAAAGCATGGAATACCATTAGTGAAGTGCGGTTAATTTCAGCCTCAAATTCCGCAAAAAATGATCGTTTTAGTGGTTATGCAGGAGAAACCCGTGCAAAAATCCAAACACTTTCTGAAATTAGCTTACAAGAAACACCTCGTTTCACCAGTGGATTTAAAGAATTAGATCGCGTATTAGGTGGAGGGATCGTACCGGGGAGTGCCATTTTAATTGGTGGGCATCCTGGCGCGGGGAAAAGTACCTTGTTACTTCAAGTGATGTGCGGATTAGCGAAAAATATGACCGCACTTTATGTAACAGGGGAAGAGTCGCTTCAACAAGTCGCCATGCGAGCTAATCGCTTAAATCTGCCGACAGATAAATTAAATATGTTATCTGAAACGTCTGTTGAGCAAATTTGTAATTTGGCGGATCAGTTGAAACCTCAAATTATTGTGGTGGATTCGATTCAGGTTATGCATCTTTCGGATATTCAATCTTCTCCAGGAAGCGTGGCACAAGTACGTGAATGCGCCTCTTTCCTGACTCGCTATGCGAAAACCCGACAAGTTGCCATCATTATGGTTGGACATGTCACGAAAGACGGTACCCTCGCAGGTCCGAAAGTATTGGAACATGCCATTGACTGTTCGTTATTGCTGGAAGGTGAGGCAGATTCCCGTTTCCGTACGTTACGTAGCCATAAAAACCGTTTTGGCGCAGTGAATGAGCTAGGGGTATTTGGCATGACCGAACAAGGCCTGCGCGAAGTGAAAAATCCATCGGCGATTTTCTTAAGTCGAGGAGATGAACAAACACCGGGTAGTTCCGTGATGGTGTTGTGGGAAGGAACGCGTCCGCTTTTGGTGGAAATTCAAGCGTTGGTGGATCATTCTATGCTCGCTAATCCGCGTCGAGTGGCGGTAGGGCTAGAACAAAATCGTTTAGCACTATTGCTTGCGGTATTACATCGCCATGGTGGGCTACAAATGTCGGATCAAGATGTTTTTGTGAATGTCGTTGGCGGGGTAAAAGTCGGAGAAACCGGGGCGGATCTTGCGTTATTGCTTGCATTAATTTCGAGTTTCCGTAATCGTCCATTGCCACAAGATTTAGTTGTCTTTGGTGAAGTAGGTTTAGCGGGTGAAATTCGCCCAGTAACCAGTGGTCAAGAACGTATTAGTGAAGCGGCAAAACATGGCTTTAAACGTGCGATTGTGCCTTTTGCCAACAAGCCAAAAAGTGCGGTCGAAAATATGGAAGTTTTTACAGTGAAAAAACTCGCTGATGCACTTGCTATTTTGGATAATTTCTAAAAAAACGTTGTCCTATTGTTGTCTGATTACTGAAAGTTTTTGATAAATTAGATAGAATATGCGCCGTACATAAGGAAAGGTTATGGAAAAGAAATTAAATAAAGCGTTGGATAGCATTGATATCAAAATCTTAAATGAATTACAACGCAACGGTAAAATCTCTAATATCGATTTATCAAAGAAAGTTGGGTTATCGCCAACGCCTTGTTTAGAAAGGGTAAAACGCCTAGAAAAACAAGGTGTGATTATGGGCTATCGTGCATTATTAAATCCTGAATTACTGGATGCACCTTTATTGGTGATCGTTGAAATTACGCTTGTGCGTGGTAAACCGGATGTTTTCGAAGAGTTTAATGCGGCGATTCAAGCGCTTGATGAAATTCTAGAATGTCATTTGGTATCAGGTGATTTCGATTATTTACTCAAAACACGTGTAGCAGATATGGCCGCATATCGAAAATTATTGGGTACCACATTATTGCGCTTACCAGGTGTGAATGACACCCGAACTTATGTTGTCATGGAAGAAGTGAAACAAACTAATTATCTCGTACTAAAATAAAATGATTAAACGAATTACAAAACGATTTACGCCGAAACAATATTTAGCAGAATTATTACTCGGATTGACCGCACTTTTAGGTTTATATTTAATCGTGGCATGGTCAAGCTATACGCCATTAGATAACTCTTGGTCTACAGCAAGTTTTCAAACTGAAACAATTAATAAAGCCGGTGCTTTTGGTGCTTGGTTAATTGATGCGTTTTTTGTTTTTCTCGGCTATGTAGGTCACCTCATTCCGTTTGTCATTTTCATCGTACCGATTTATTTACTGAAAACTAAAGCGGTGCATTCTCTCTCTGTAACCCGTATTGCATTACGTTCCTTTGGCTTTATTGCTCTCATTGTTGGCTTAACCATGATGGCAACATTGTTGCTTTCAAATACGAACTACTATCTAGCTGGTGGCGTATTTGGTGGCAGCTTAGTGGTGAATTTATATCCTACACTCGGTAAGTTTGGCTGTATTCTAGTGGGCTTTATCTGTGCAGTTGTAGGCTTTATTTTCTGTTCCGGTGCATCATTAATTCGTTTAATTGTAAAATTCTACCATTGGCTGACAATGAAAAATCAGCCGGCAGAAGAGGAGCAAACAGAACATACTTCTGTGGATGACCTTGAACAAATTGTGATTGAGGCACCTCAACAACTTGCTTTCTCTGATTCTCAATTGGAAACTGAATCTACAGAAGATGAAAAAGAGGAGGGTTCTGCAAATACCTTTGTTAAGCCTGAGCAACTCATTAATATTAGTGGGTTATCCTCACCGAGTGCTTCAGAGCCTGCAGATGTTGAAAAATTAGAAGATAAGTTTAAAGGCTTCACGGTTGAATCTGACAATTTACCGAATGTGTCTATTTCTGCCTCTTCTTCCCTTGAATTACCAACAAAAGAAGATTTTTCAGCAACATGGAAAAACTCACAAGTGAATTCTCAAAGTGCGGATGATTCAGATGATATTTTTGAAGAAAATGTCATACCAAAAGTGTCACTAAAAACACCTGAAAATACGACCGCACTTTATCCAACTTATGATGAACCTTTAGAATCAGACAATGATGGTTTAGAAGATGAATTAGCGCGTCAGTTTGCTGCGCAAGAGCAAGCTCGTATGCAAGAAATGGAAGTGCGAGCAAAAGCCTCAAATGCTGAAGATGCATTAAAAGTGATCTTGAATGAGCCGACAGCTTCACCAGTTAAAGCGCGTGAAATCCATATTGAGAATGCAACTGAAACAACCTATAAGCCGTATTCTGATACGCTTATTCATCCAGCATTCCAACAGCCAACGAATAAACGTGAAAAACCAACGACACCATTACCAAGTTTAGATTTACTTGAGCATCGTCCAACGCAGGCTCAAGATATTACGCGTGAAGAAATTTTAGACACATCCGCACGCATAGAACAACAATTAAAGAATTTTAATGTCAAAGCTACGGTACAAGATGTGTTAGTAGGGCCAGTGGTGACTCGTTATGAGCTTGAATTACAACCGGGTGTAAAAGCATCCAAAGTAACAAGTATAGATACCGATTTAGCACGTGCATTGATGTTCCGTGCGATCCGTGTGGCAGAAGTGATTCCAGGCAAACCTTATATTGGTATTGAAACGCCAAATGCGCACCGTCAAATGGTGCCATTGCGTGATGTGCTCGATAGCAATGAATTCCGTTCATCAACATCATTGCTTTCAATGGCTTTGGGTAAAGATATCAGCGGAAAACCCGTTGTGGTTGATTTGGCTAAAATGCCTCACTTGCTTGTTGCAGGTTCAACAGGCTCGGGTAAATCTGTTGGTGTGAATACCATGATTTTAAGTTTGCTTTTCCGTGTGACACCGGATGAAGTGAAATTTATTATGATTGACCCGAAAGTGGTTGAGCTTTCTATTTATAACGATATTCCACATTTGCTTACCCCTGTGGTGACGGATATGAAAAAAGCGGCGAATGCACTGCGTTGGTGTGTAGATGAAATGGAACGTCGCTATCAATTATTGTCAGCCTTACGTGTGCGTAACATTGAGGGTTATAACGAAAAAATTGAAGAATATGAAAAACTCAATATGCCAATTCCAAACCCAATTTGGAAACCTGGAGATACAATGGATAAGATGCCGCCTCCATTAGAAAAATTGAGTTATATTGTAGTGATCGTTGATGAGTTTGCTGACTTAATGATGGTTGCAGGCAAACAAATTGAAGAGTTAATTGCACGCTTAGCACAAAAAGCCCGCGCGATTGGTATTCACTTGATTTTAGCAACACAACGCCCTTCAGTAGATGTGATTACCGGGTTAATTAAAGCTAATATTCCAAGCCGTATCGCCTTTACAGTGGCAAGTAAAATTGACTCTAGAACGATTCTGGATCAAGGCGGTGCAGAAGCCTTATTGGGCCGAGGTGACATGTTATATTCAGGTCAAGGTTCTTCGGATCTTGTTCGTGTACATGGTGCCTTTATGAGTGATGATGAGGTGGCGCGTGTAGCAGATGATTGGCGTGCACGTGGTAAGCCAAATTATATTGATGGCATTTTAGACGGCGTGGATGATGAAGACTCTGGTGAAAAATCAACGGCAAGCAGTGGCGATCTTGATGCATTATTTGATGAAGTCGCTGAGTTTGTACTAAGCACAGGCAATACATCGACTTCTTATGTTCAACGTAAATTTAGTGTTGGGTTTAACCGAGCGGCTCGAATTATGGATCAGCTCGAAGAACAAGGTATTTTAGGCCCAATGAAAAATGGAAAACGAGAAATTTTAGCTCGACGTTCCGAATATTAATTCTCTTAAGTTTCACTTTACAAAAAGGAAAGTAGAATGAAAAAAACATTATTAAAAATGACCGCACTTACTGCACTATTAAGTGCGAGTAATTTTGCCTTTGCCGATGCTGCTGATGAGCTGCAAAATCGCTTAAATCAAGTGACAGTATTAAGTGCTGATTTCTCTCAAACCGTGACTTCTGCCGGCGGTAAAAACGTTCAACAAGGAAGTGGAAAACTTCAAATTAAACGTCCAAATCTTTTCCGTATGGATACCAAATCACCGCAAGAAACACAAATTATTGCAGATGGTAAAACCCTTTGGTATTACGATCCATTCGTGCAACAAGTTACTGCTCAATGGATGAAGGATGCGGTAAATAATACCCCTTTCGTCCTTTTAACCAGTAACGATAAAAGCCACTGGAATCAGTATTCAGTGACGCAGAATGCGGATACCTTTGTGTTAAAACCGAAGGCGAAAAATAGCAATATTAAACAATTTGATATTCGTGTAGATACAAATGGTGTATTAAAAAATTTCAGCACCACAGAAAAAGATGGTCAAACCAATCTTTATGTGTTGCGTAACATTACAAATCAAACACTAGCTGATAGCTTATTCCAATTTAGCGTACCAAAAGGCGTGGAATTGGATGACCAACGTAAAGGTAAAAAATAATTCATAAGGTGTAAATGATAATCTTCACACCTTTTGCTTATTAAGGAAAGAATATGTCTAATCTTAATTTTGATTTTGCTGAAAATGACTTTCGCCCTTTAGCTGCTCGTATGCGCCCAACTAATTTGGAACAATATTATGGGCAGACGCACTTAATTGGGGAAGGAAAGCCGCTTCGTAAAGCAATTCAAGCAGGGCATGTTCATTCTATGATTCTGTGGGGACCGCCTGGTACAGGTAAAACAACGCTGGCGGAAATTATTGCTCATCGTATCAATGCAGAAGTTGAACGAATTTCAGCGGTGACAAGTGGCGTAAAAGAAATTCGAGAATCAATTGAGCGAGCGAAACAAAATCGACTTGCAGATCGCCAAACGATTTTATTTGTAGATGAAGTGCATCGTTTTAACAAAAGCCAACAAGATGCGTTTTTACCCCATATTGAAGATGGTACGATTATTTTTATTGGTGCAACAACGGAAAATCCTTCCTTTGAATTAAATAATGCATTGCTTTCTCGTGCGAGAGTTTATCTCCTTAAATCATTGACAGTGGCTGAAATCGAACAAGTTCTGCAACAAGCCATTTCTGATCCTGAGCGAGGATTAGGTAAAGAGCGTTTAGTTTTAGAAGAGAATTTGCTACAGGTTTTAGCTGAATATGTGAATGGTGATGCTCGCCTGGCTTTAAATTGTCTTGAACTGATGGTAGACATGGCTTCTGACACCGAAAACGGTAAGAAATTAGACCGCACTTTGTTGAAAGAAGTATTAGGTGAACGACAAGCGCGTTTTGATAAACAAGGCGATCGTTTTTATGATTTGATTTCTGCTTTACATAAATCAATTCGAGGTTCAGCAGCAGATGCAGCACTTTATTGGTATGCACGAATTATCACAGCCGGTGGAGATCCCCTTTATGTAGCACGACGTTTATTAGCGATTGCCTCAGAAGATGTGGGTAATGCCGATCCTCGCGCAATGCAAGTGGCTCTAGCGGCTTGGGATTGTTTTACGAGAGTGGGCGCTTATGAAGGAGAGCGAGCTATTGCGCAAGCCATTATTTATTTGGCTGTAGCACCGAAGAGTAATGCGGTTTACAACGCATTTAATGCGGCAAAACAACATGCAAAAGAGTTTCCTGATTTTGATGTACCGCCTCATTTACGTAATGCGCCAACGGCTTTAATGAAAGAATTGGGCTATGGCGCTGAATATCGTTATGCACATGATGAACCTAATGCTTATGCCGCTGGAGAAAATTACTTCCCACCAGAACTGAAAGATACTCAATATTATTTCCCAACTAACCGTGGTATGGAAATTCAAATTAAAGAAAAGCTTGAGCGTTTACAAGAGCAAGATAAAAACGCATCAAAAAAACGCTATAAATAATTTTTCTAGTATGGTAAATATAAAAAAGTGCGGCTAAGTTTGGCCGCACTTTTTGTTATCACTTAAAAACGCATTATTTTGCTGCTTTTAACTCTTGGTAATACTGTTCGTAATATTGAATCGCATCACCTACATCATCTTGCCAGTGGCTTTTTTGAAGAATTTCAGCTGTTGGATAAATTGATGGATCTTCAGTGATTTCTTTTGGAAGTACTTTTTTCGCTTCAAGGTTAGCTGTAGGGTAACCGATCGCTAAAGTCAATTTTTCCGCCGCTTTTGCACCTAGCAAGTAGTTAATTAACTTGTGTGCACCATCTGGGTTTTTAGAAGTTTTAGGAATAGCTAAAGTATCAACCCAAAGAACAGGACCTTCTTTTGGGAACACCATATTTAATGGAGCTTGTTCTTTTTTCGCGATACGCACAGAACCATTCCATAACTGACCTAATTCTACTTCACCAGAGATGAATGAGTTTGCAGGGTTATCAGAATTGAAAGAAAGTACGTTTGGACGTAATTTCAATAACTCTTCATAAGCTTGCTTGATAATTGCAGGATCTTTGGTGTTTGGATCTTGACCAATTTTTAATAATGCAATATTGAATACTTCACGCGCATCATCCAATAATTGGATTTTGTTTGCATATTCTGGTTTCCAGAAATCGCCCCAAGAAGTGAAGTCAGAACCTTTATAGGTATTGGTATTAAATGCAATACCTGGCGCACCTAACAACTGAGGAAGTGAGTATTTATTGCCTTTGTCATAAGGTTTGTTGAGCCAATCAGGGTCTAATTCTTTGATAACAGGTAATTTACTGTGATCTAATTCTTGTAGCATTCCTTCGCGTGCCATTTTAGATACGAAGTAGTTAGATGGTGCAATAACATCATAACCGCCTGCATCACCTTGGGTTTTCATTTTGGCATACATCGTCTCATTAGATTCAAGACTTGCTACAATAACTTTGATACCAGTTTCTTTTGTGAAGTCATCTAAAAGACCATCTGGTACGTATTCAGTCCAAGTATATAAGTACACAGTATTATTTGCTGGAGCCTGTGCTTTTGTTGCATCAGACTTGGCTTCTTTGTCGTTACAAGCAGTTAATGTAGCGGCAACTAAACCGGCAGTAAGCAAACCTGCAAATTTTTTCATTTTTGTTTGTTCTCCGTAAAAGAGGGGTAAAAAACCACCTGCATTAATGCAGGTATAAAAAAACGCCTTGATTGTGCGTCAAGGCGTATTTTATTTGATCTTAAAAGATTTGTGAAACCTTTTTATATCAATGTTTAATGATTATTTTTGCGTGTAACTAATTGACTTAAAATTACTAATCCTAATGAAAGCACGATCATAATCGTTGCTAACGCATTTACTTCCGGTGTTACCCCTGTTTTTACAAGTGAGAAGATACGCAATGGTAGGAT
>CAUUXN010000018.1:0-21997 GCA_963548985.1 uncultured Haemophilus sp.
CAAAGTTTTGGCAATACGCTAATGAATCTGCTGTAAATTGCTGCCAAGCTTCTGGGGTGATTTGATAACCTAAGAAATTTAGGTCTGTCACATCGGCTTCGGTTTCCGTAATTTTTACGTTAATGCGAGTTTTACCTGCTACGCGATGAAATTTGTCTTCTAAGCCTTGTTTTTTAAATAGCGTTTCGAAATCACCAACATTGTCTTCACCTAAGAAGCCACCAACCGCTACATCTACTCTCAAATCTTTTAATACCTTAGCGACATTGATGCCTTTGCCTGCAGGGAAAAGACCAAGGGTTTCTACGGTATTCACTTCGCCGATTTCAATACGCGGTAAACGTCCGACTAAATCGTAAGCGGCATTTAAGGTAATTGTTGCTACTTTTGCCATCACTTACTCCTTACCTTCACCTAAACCGCTTTCAATGACTGCACCAATACCGTCAATCGCTTGTTGAGCTTCTTCACCGCTCGCCACAAAACGTAAGCGGTGACCTTTCACGACACCGAGCGCCACAATTTTCATCAGACTTTTCGCACTGACTAATTGGGTGTCACGATCTAAGTTTTGTACCGCAACAGATGCATTGTATTTTTTCACTTCATTAACAAGCACCGCACTTGGACGAGCATGTAAACCGTGTTCATTACGAATCATAAATACGGCTTCAATGGCATCGGCTGGTAAACCTGTTTTGTCTTCGTGAATTTGTGGTGCGTGCTCACTGCTGACTTCAATGGTATCCGGTTCAGCCGGTGGCACAGCTGATACACTTTCGCCAAGTCCACTCGCAATAATCTTACCTAAGGCTTCAATGGCTTGCTTCGCATCATCCCCTTCTGCAACAAAACGTAAGCGATGACCTTGAGTGACACCTAATGCCACAATTTTCATTAAACTTTTTGCACTAACCGGTGCGGTTTCTCGAGTAAGATTTTGTACGGTAATCTTGGAGGCGAATTTTTTCACTTCATTAACAAGCACTGCACTTGGGCGAGCATGTAAGCCATGTTCATTACGAATAGTAAAGGTGCCAATCATTGCACCCGTAGCGATTTGACCCTCAGATTGAGCTGCTGCTGCAACAGGCACTTTACCGCCATTAAGTGCGGTCAAAATTTGCTGCGTATTACCACTTAATAAAATATTTTGGACTTCATCATCCAATAAACGCGCTAATGTCTCATTGATTTGGTCACTGACAGCTGAAATTGTCAATACGCCTTTCACCGCTTTGCCATTATGATTAAAAATGGTTTTCGCACGACTGAATGCCAACGCATTTTTCACGTTACCTGATACGGCATCGGTTACCCATAACCCTTTACCAAGCGGAAGAGCAGAATTGGATACCACTTCAGAAACAAAGCTATTTTCAACCGCACTTTGCTGTTGTAATTTACCTGCATTGATGGCGGTAAGAGTGAGCAAACTTTGCGTTTCAATATCTAAACTTAATGTTTCTTCAGTAATGCTAAAAGCATCACTTTCACCTAACAAAATCGCACGGAATTTTTCAACATCTGTTAATGTCGCTAATTGAGCTGCGGTGTCTTCATCACCTAAAACATGCGTTAATTGACGAAGTAAAGCAAGATGCTCATCAGAACGGGCAGCAATACCAATCACAACATAGGCAATATTGCCCTCACCCCACTCAATACCTTGTGGAAATTGGAAAACTTGCACACCGGTTTTTTTCACCATTGAACGGGTTTCTAATGTACCGTGTGGAATTGCAATCCCATTGCCTAAAAAAGTGGAGGTTTGTTGTTCACGTCCAAGCATGCCTTGCAAATAGCCTTGTTCAACATTGCCGGCTTGCTCTAACGCGCTTGCAGCCATTTCAATAGCTTGCAGCTTATTTGTTGCCGTAGCATTTAAATGAATGTTGCTTTCCGAAAGTTCTAACATTCTTGCTCCTTCACATTGATGATTTAAAAAAGAAAAGCTGCTGATGAGATCACTCATCAACAGCTCAAATTGATTATTGGCCAGTACAGGCTTTGAGTAGCATTTCGCTACCTTGGGAAATGTAAGCGTCATTTTCACTACGCTCTTTGCCTTTTTGCAAATCACGCATTGCATCGTAGATCCCTTGCGTCACACTTGGCGAATCCACTTTTTGCCAACAATTTGCACTTAAACGGCTGAAGTTAGTTTGTAATGCTTCTGCATGTAACACACCGCTATAGTAAGCATACACATCAGAGTCGTGCCCACCCGTGTAGAGTTTATCTTGAATTTGTTTGATTGGCACAACGATGCGACCGAGATACCAGTCATTTGCACCACTTGCAAAATTATCCACAAAGAAATTTTTCGTTACACGATCTTTATACGTTGCCACAGTGGCTTCATAAGCTGCCGCGTAAGATTTTTGGTCGATTTTATCTTTATCTAAATTAATGACTTTTTTATCTTTGCCCATAAATGGAATGTAAGAGGTCATATCTGAAATCGAAGAACAACCTACAAGCATTACTGCCACAAAGAATACCGAGATTTTTTTAAACATTAAATTATCCTTATTTATAGGCGGTTAAAACCGCTGTTAATTATACTTAGAATGGGGGGGTAAGCAAGGCAGCACC
Organism: uncultured Haemophilus sp.; assembly: GCA_963548985.1. GTDB lineage: Bacteria > Pseudomonadota > Gammaproteobacteria > Enterobacterales > Pasteurellaceae > Haemophilus_D. The sequence goes on from CAUUXN010000018.1 coordinate 2,599, forward strand.
TAGTATTACGCTGATTCTTTGCTCACTCCGCTGTCTTTGACAATCGAAACTAAAATTTGATCAATTTTGAAGTTTTCGGTATCAATGACTTCAAATTTATATTTATCGTATACGACAAAATCGGTTTTTTTCGGAATTTTGCGTAACATATACATCATAAAGCCACTGATGGTTTCATAGTTTTCTTCATCTGGGAAAGATTCAATATCTAAAGCACGCATCACATCTTCAAGCGGCGTTGCACCATCGATTAACCAAGAGTTTTCATCACGGCTAACGATTTGCTCTTCTTCGTTAGAAACCAATTCGCCCATCACAATACTCATCACATCGTTTAAGGTAATTAAGCCCATCACAAGTGCATATTCATTGACGATAATGGCAAAATCCTCACCCGTGGATTTAAATAACTCCAATACCTCATATAACGACAGCGTATCTGGAATAAATAACGCTTTACGCAATAAACGGCTATCTGTTAAATCCACCACTTCTTGTTGAAGATAGAGTGTTAATAAGGTATGTGATTCCACATAACCTAAAATCTTATCCAAACCATTATCACAGATCACTAATTTAGAATGAGAGTCTGCCGATAAGGTATTCAACACTTCTTGACGAGTGAAAGTGCGGTCTAAAAATACGATGTTTTCACGAGTCGTCATGGTTGAAGACACGGTACGTTCTTGCATTTCAAAGATATTTTCAATCAGATAATGCTCTTGAGTTTTTAGCACGCCCGCTTCAGCTCCCGCTTCTACGATCGCCACAATGTCTTCTGAAGTCATGTTATCTTCACGTTTAGTGGATACGCCCATTAAATGGAAGAAGATATTAGAAAGACCATCAAAAAACCATACAATGGGTTTCAATAAGAAAATAAAGGCTTGCATAATGCCAATAGTCCGCAACGCAACACCTTCAGGATTAATCAGTGCAAGGCGTTTCGGAATTAAATCGGCTAATAAAACAAATGTTATGGTTACCATGAAAAAAGCAATCCAAGAGGAGGCTGGCTCAACCCATTCTGCCTTGGTGTATTCATGTAAAAAACTCTGTAAGTGAAGACTAATGGTTGCTTCACCAATCACACCACCGAGTACGGCAACCATATTAAGTCCAATTTGTACTACAGTAATGAAACGCCCTGGCTGTTCCTGTAATTTTAAAACTTTCTCCGCTTTGATATTGCCTTCATTGGCCAACGTTTGTAGTTTAATGCGTCTTGCACCCGCGAGAGAAATCTCAGCTGATGACAAGATTGCACTGACAATAATCAATACGATTAAAATAAAAATCGCTGCAGATAAACTCATAATGTTCTCTTTATTGGCTTTAAAGTGCGGTCAATTTACCGCTGGTTTTTAGGTTAGAAATGTTATTATTAAATTGTGAGGGCGTTCTATGACGCCCCATATTTGAGAAACGCTAATTTTCGCTGTCGAACCAGCCACGTACAAATTGGATAGAAAGGAAAAGAGTAACTAATAAGAAAGCATAGAATACCCAAGATAAAATCGGATGGCTTGGTGTCACATCGCCACTGATTTCTTTCACTGCAACGGCATTGCGATATTCATCGAACATCGTCATCCGCCAACCGTAATACTTGATTTGCACTAATTTGTTTTCATTACCCAAGGCTTGCACTTGAGCCTGTAAGTTCGCTGAACCAAATTTAAAGTAGAATGGAAAACCCCAACGGGTATCTTCATTACGATACACCATGATTTTGCCATCATCATTTTGTGTATTGATAAAATACACATCGCGCGTTGGACCATCAGCCGGATTCGATTTTGTAATCGGGCCATCTTTATCCACACGTTTCACTTCCACACCGGTTACTCGCGTTACATCATAGTGTGGGAAAACGTAGTCTACCACCGCGAACATAAAGCCGTGGAAAACAAAGACTACTAAAAATAAAAAGTACTTAAAAAACTTACGCATAAAACTCCCTCATTTAAATCGATGATTTATTGTACATTAATTTTAAATAAACGCTCGAAGTTTTGTGTACTAATTTGTGCAAATTCTTCCATAGACAACCCTTTTAACGCTGCCACATACTCACACACTTCACGTGTATAGGCAGGTTGGTTCTCTTTACCACGATAAGGTACAGGTGCTAAATAAGGCGAATCCGTTTCAACTAACAAACGATCTGCCGGCACATAACGAATAGCTTCACGAATACTTTCCGCATTTTTAAAGGTTATAATGCCTGAACAAGAAATATAAAACCCTAAATCAAGTGCCTTTTTCGCAAAATCCAAGGTTTCCGTAAAACAATGAATTAATCCACCACACTTTTCTGCCTGGTGCTCACGCAACATGGCAATGGTATCTTCTGGCGCTGAACGCGTATGAATAATCACGGGTTTATCCACTTCATTAGCAATTCTGATTTGATCCGCAAAAACCGTTTGCTGCAATGCCTTATTATCTGCACTGTAATAATAATCCAAACCAATTTCGCCAATTGCGAGCACTTTTTTATCTTGGGATAAACGTAATAAACGATCGGCATCGTAAGGTTCTTCTTCAAGATCTAGTGGATGTACACCGCAAGCCAAAGACACATTCGGAAATTTTGCTAACTCAGGGTAAGCTTTTTCAAAACGGCTTAATGTTACGCCAATCGCCAATAAATGCTTCACATCTCGTGCTTGGGCTTTGGCCACAACATCAGCAATATCTTTGTGTAAATTTTCATAATCCAATGCATCTAAATGGCAATGGGAATCTACGATAAACATAATTTATTTAGTCCTTAAATACGTCGGTAATTAACTTTGTCAAACCATCTAGTAACATTAATTCCGTGTTAACGCCGTTGATAGTGAGTAAATCCGAGCGCACTTTTTGCATAATTTTATTTGCGGTTAATAACCCAAGCGCTGTTTGCTCGTCTGCAAATTGAGTTACACCTGTTTTAAGATCAAGTGTTTGCCAGCCATTTTGTATTTCGAGTTTGTATTTAATGGCATCACTTAAAAACGCTAAAATCCAATCCACTTGCTGTATGGTGCGTTCTTTTTCAAAGAAAGGCAAAATTTCCAAAGGTGAACGACGACGATAAAACAGCCAAAATTGACGTAGGAAATTTTTTCTCTGTTCAATTAATCCTTGCCGGAGTGTTTCTAATGCTAACAGTGGACGACCCAAATTCATCGCAAGTGCGGTCAATAATTCAGATGTTTCTGCCTGAAATTGAGAAGAAAGCCAAGTTAAGGCTTCTGCTTCCGTTGGCAAAGGCACATTCCACACTTGGCAACGGCTGTAAATAGTCGCTAACAACGAAGAGGAAGGCTCTGTTTGCAATAAGAAATACGTGTTCGGACGCGGCTCTTCCAAAGTTTTGAGCAATGCATTAGCTGCCGCTTCCGTAAGACGTTCTGCATCTTGAATATATACTAATTTATTGCCATTTTGTTGCGCGTGTTGGCTGACAACATCATTAATCGCCCGCACCTGATCAACACCAATGTCTTTGCCTTCTTGAGAGGCTAAAACATGAAAATCAGGGTGGCTGTGCGCTGCCATTAAGTGACAAGCATGGCAATGGCCACAAGGTGCATTATCCGGTGTTTGACACATAATGCGTTTTGTTAAAGCCTCAAACAAACCTTCAGCACCGAGACCTTGATCAGCTTTAATCAATAATGCATGATGCCCCAAACCTTCGCTAAAAGTTTGGCTAATTTTGTGATAAGTAGGCACTAACCAAGGATAAAGTTCGCTCATTTTGTTTGTGAAACCCACCAATTTTTGACCGCACTTTGAATGTCTGCTTGTACTTGTTCCAAAGGCTGACCTGCATTAACAATGGCGGCTTTCGGGTTGTTCTGCACCAATTCCAAATAACGTTGTCGGGTACGATGGAAGAAATCGAGTCCTTGTTGTTCAATGCGGTCTAATTCACCACGACCTCTAGCACGAGCAAGCCCTTCTGCAGGATCAATGTCTAAATACAGTACAAAATCAGGCTCAAAATCGCCTAATACCATATTTTTTAAATTCGCCATAAGTGTTTGGTCAAACTGACGCCCACCGCCTTGATAAGCCTGTGAAGACATATCATGTCGATCGCCAAGCACAATTTTACCTTCTGCCAATGCTGGCTTAATCACATTTTCTACCAATTGAATTCGTGCCGCATAAAGCATCAATAATTCCGCTTTATCCGTAACAAGTTCTTCTGTTTCATGTTTAATTAAATGGCGCAATTTTTCTGCTAATGGTGTACCACCCGGCTCACGAGTAAATACGATATCATTTACACCAAGGGATTTTAATGTATCCACCACCGTTTGCATGGCGGTACTTTTACCTGCACCTTCCAGCCCTTCAATGACGATAAATTTGCCTTGCATTAGTTGGCTCCTTTTTGTTGGCTACGATACCAACGTAAATATTCTTGCACTGCTTTATTATGCTCGTTCAGATTACGAGTAAATTTATGACCGCCACTTCCATCGGCAACAAAATAATAAAAGTCCGTTTTTGCTGGATGAGCCACGGCCTGCAAAGCACTCTCACTCACCATCGCAATTGGTGTTGGTGGTAGCCCCTCAATCATATAGGTATTGTAAGGGGTCATCGTTTCCAAATCTTTTTTACGAATATTGCCGGTATAACGCTCACCCATTCCATAAATCACGGTTGGGTCAGTTTGTAGTTTCATATTGGCTTTTAAACGATTAATAAATACGGAAGCGACTTGTGGGCGCTCCGCCGCAATACCCGTTTCTTTCTCCACAACAGAAGCCAAAATCAGCATCTGATATGGATCCGTTAATGGGAGATTTTCATCACGTTCATTCCACGCTTTATCTAAGGCTTTTTGTAAACGAGTAGTTGAACGCTTTAATAATTCAAGATCCGTCGAGTTAGGCGTGTAATTATAGGTATCTGGATACAACCAGCCATCCATGTTATTCCATTCGTAAACGGCTTTTGCAACGGCTGGAATATCCAATAACGCCATAATTTCTTTATCACTTTTACCTTGCAAGGTTTGTTTTAAGTGCGGTGCATTTTCAAGGTTTTTACGCCATTCCTTGAACGTTTTACCCTCAATAAACTTCACACTAAATTGCGCTTCCTTGCCAGAATTAATCATATCCAATAAATCTTGCAACGTTTTCACGCCCGTTAAAGAATAAGTCCCCGCTTTCACTTTGTTGAGCTGAGGTTGTAATTTCAATAACCAAGGCAATAAATCGGCATGTTCAAGAATTTTTTCTTGCTCTAATAAAGCGGCGAGTTTACTGCCAGTAGTGCCTCGCTCAATTGTCAGCAATTGATCTTGCGTGACATTCACCGGCGTATGAACAAACTCAGTTAATTTTTGATAACCCCAAAAACCAACACCGCCAAGAATTAGCAAAAGAATCAGTAAAAAGACAAAAAATTTTTTCATGCGTCACTCATTTTATAAAAACGACAAAAGGGGCAAAATGCCCCCTTATTCTAACGTTTTCTGTTATTTATCGAAATATTGAATATCAGCATTTTTACGTAATGCTTTCACCCAGTCTTTGGTTGCATCTTGTAATTGGCTATTCACGATTTGTTCGTAAGCTTTTTGACGATAAGCATCTTCTGTTTTATCGCCATCACGACTACCGGTTACTTCAAGAATATGCCAACCAAATTCAGATTTAAATGGTGCAGAAATAGTACCTTGTGGTGTAGTTTCAACCATTTTTGCAAATGGGCCCACATAAGCTTCTGGGAAGGCATAGCCTAAACTTCCGCCATTTGCACCAGATAAATAATCTTTAGAGTATTTTAATGCCGCATCAGCAAATGTCATTTTGCCAGAAATAATCTCGCTACGAATACGTTCTAATTCTGCTTTAGCTTGTGCATCGTTCAGTAATGGGTTTAATTTTAATAAAATATGACGAACTTCATACTCTTTACCCATCACTTTTTGTGCGGTACCTTTTGCTTTCGCTTCATCGAGCATTTGTTTACCCAATGCATCCACTTGCTCGCGAGTCACATCTACGCTGTTTTGAATAGCATGGTTACGCACACCCGCCATTAACATTTGGCGAGAAATTTGTTGTTTAAATGCATTTAAGGAAATGCCTTGATAATCCAACGCATCTAAGAATTGACCATAAGTTAAACCATTTTTTGCCGCAATATCTTCTACGATACGGTTTACTTCCGCTTGGTTTACTTTTACGCCTGATTCTTTGATAGCCTTATCAGTCAGCATATCATCAATAATCTTATCTAATGCCGCACGTTGGCTACCTTTTTTACCCATTACAGCATTCACTTGGCTTTGTAAAATTGGTGTACCATTTACGGTCGCTACAACGCGTTCTTCTGCTTGTACTTGAGAAAAAGTAAACAGACCGATCATGGCAAATAAAAGAGATTTTAACATTGATTTTTTCATTTTAGTTGTCTTAAAAAATAATAGGATAATGCTCGTTAGATTATCAATTTTATCAAAGGTTCACAATAGGCTGATAGTTATTTAGGCAATAATGCCACTTCATAACAACCATCGTATTTTAATGTACGCACTTGAACTTGTTCATCACGGGAAGTCGGCACATTTTTACCTACATAATCTGCCCGAATCGGTAATTCACGATGTCCGCGATCCACTAAAATCACCAATTCAATTTTAGCAGCTCGACCAAAATCTGTTAACGCATCCATCGCGGCACGAATCGTTCTCCCGGTAAAGAGCACGTCATCGATCAAAATGACTTCTTTACCCTGAATATTCATATAACTTGAGGCACCGCTATACACAGGGGTTGGATTTTCAGGTTCAACATACTCTAAGTCATCGCGGTAAAATGTGATATCCAATTCCATCATTGGAAGACTCACACCATTCAACTCTTCAATGCGACGTTGAATTAATTCGGCAATTTCAGCACCACGGCGTTTCACCCCAACTAAAATCACATTATCGAAATCTTGGTGCTTTTCAATAATTTCATGGGAAATACGTGAAATGGTACGTAAAAATCTGTCTGCATCAATAATGATTTTTTCCATTTTATCTCTCGCTTTATTTATATCGACTAAAGTGCGGCTAAAAAAAACACTGATTTTTTGACCGCACTTTGACTGGAATATTAACCGAATTCTAGCTCTACCGCATTTTCACCGAGCAAATTCACCAATTCGGTTAGAATCTCATCAGTTGGCGTAATCGACCATTGGATCCCTAAACGCAATAACGCACGGCCTTTTGCACTTTGATAATATATATTAATCGGTAAAGTACCACCACTAACAGGCTCTAACATTTCTTTCAGTTTCTTAATAAAACTTGGACTAATCTGTTCCTCTGACAAACTGATAGCTAAGGATTTCGCATAACGGGAGCGAGCTTCATCTAAGGTCATCAAATCCCGTACGGACATTTTTAATCCACCAGAAAAATCATCAAAACTCACTTGGCCAGATACCACCACAACCGTATCTTTTTGTAGTTTTTCGCCGAATTGCTCTAAGCTTTCACCGAATAGGGTTAAATCTAAACGTCCCGAACGGTCATCTATGGTTGCGATACCAATTCGATTACCTTTTTTCGTTGTCGCAAAGCGAGTTGACACCAACAAACCGGCTGCCGTACTAATTTGCCCACGGCGGTTTGGCGTGAGATCTTTTAATCGCGTAGAACTATAATGAGAAAGCTCTTTTAAATAACGACTCACCGGGTGGCTGCTTAAATACAAACCAAGGGTTTCGCGCTCACCATCTAAAATTTGTTTTTCTGTGTAAGGTGGCGTGTGGGCATAAGCATTTTCCACTTCTTCATGCGTTTCTGTCAGCACACCGAACATATCAGCTTGTCCCATGGCCTCATCTTTTGCATGCTGATCCGAAGCTTTGAGTGCATCTTCGAGATTCTTAGATAATGCCGCACGATGTGGCCCTAACTTATCAAATGCGCCAGACATAATCAGACTTTCAAAGGTACGACGGTTAATTTTCTTCAAATCAACGCGAGCACATAAATCAAATAAATCTCTGAAAATCCCACCTTCATTACGTGCGGTAATCAATGCCTCAATCGGACCTTCACCCACACCTTTAATGGCGCCGATGCCATAAACAATTTCACCATTTTCATTCACGCTGAAATGATGTTTCCCTACATTAATATCCGGTGGGGTAACTTTTAAGCCCATACGTAAACATTCATCGTATAAGCCGACAATTTTATCCGTATTATCCATTTCCGAAGTCATTACTGCTGCCATAAACTCAGCAGGGAAATGAGTTTTCAGCCAAAGAGTTTGGTAAGATACTAATGCGTAAGCGGCAGAGTGCGATTTATTGAAACCATAGCCAGCAAATTTTTCCACTAAGTCGAAAATCTTCATGGAAAGTTCGCCATCAACACCATTTTTTTCAGCGCCCTCTTTAAACACAGAGCGCTGTTTCGCCATTTCTTCCGGTTTTTTCTTACCCATCGCACGGCGTAATAAGTCCGCACCACCAAGAGTATAACCTGCTAACACCTGAGCAATCTGCATAACTTGCTCTTGATACAAAATAATACCGTAAGTTGGCTCTAAAATCGGTTTAAGGCTTTCATGTTGGTAGTTTGCATCAGGATAAGACACCTCTTCTCGACCATGTTTACGGTCAATAAAGTTATCCACCATGCCTGATTGTAATGGACCTGGTCGGAATAATGCCACCAACGCGATAATATCTTCAAAACAGTCTGGCTGTAAGCGTTTAATCAAATCTTTCATCCCGCGCGATTCCAACTGGAATACAGCGGTCGTTTCAGACCGTTTCAGCAAATCAAAGGATTCGGGATCATCCAATGGAATAGCAGCAATATCGACTGGCGATTTGCCTTCACGAGCAAGGCGAGCGTTAATCATATCCAACGCCCATTTAATAATGGTGAGTGTACGCAAACCTAAGAAGTCAAACTTCACTAAACCGGCATATTCCACATCATTTTTATCAAAGTGAGTAACTGGATGAAGCCCTTCATTATCGCAATAAAGTGGCGCAAAGTCTGTAATCAAAGAAGGGGAAATCACCACACCACCCGCGTGTTTACCCGCATTTCGCGTGACACCTTCTAGCTTACGCGCCATATCAATTAGGGCTTTGACTTCTTCATCTGAATCATATGCCACTTGTAACTGTGGTTCAGCCTCAAAAGCCTTGGCTAAAGTCATGCCGGGATCAGGTGGAATCATTTTCGAAATACGATCCACGAAGCCATAAGGATGTCCCAATACGCGACCTACATCTCGAATTACCGCTTTGGCCGCCATGGTGCCGAAGGTAATAATTTGTGATACCGCACCACGACCATAGGTTTCTGCGACATGATCGATAACACGATCCCGTCCATCCATACAGAAATCCACGTCGAAATCGGGCATGGAAACACGCTCTGGATTGAGGAAACGCTCAAAAAGAAGATCGAATTCAAGGGGATCCAAATCGGTGATTTTTAGTGCATAAGCCACCAATGAACCCGCACCAGAGCCACGTCCTGGTCCTACCGGAATATCATTGTCTTTTGACCATTGGATAAACTCCATGACGATTAAGAAGTAACCCGGGAAACCCATTTGGTTAATCACATCGAGTTCAACTTGAAGACGCTCATCATATTCTGGTCGTCTTTCTGCCCGCACTTTTTCATCGGGGAATAAAAACGCCAAACGCTCTTCCAAGCCCTCTTTGGCTTTCATCACCAAATAATCTTCCGTGCTCAGCTCGCCAGTTGGAAATTGAGGGAGGAAATATTGCCCCAAACGCAAAGTCACATTACAACGTTGCGCTATTAATACCGTATTTTCAAGTGCAGAAGGAATGTCCGCAAATAAGTCGCACATCTCTTCTTCTGAGCGGAAATATTGTTGCTCGGTATAACGTTTTGGACGTTTGGGATCGTCAAGGGTATAGCCATCATGAATAGCAACTCGAATTTCGTGTGCCTCAAAATCATCAGGTGCGAGAAAGACAACATCGTTGGTTGCAACAAGCGGTAAATCATGTTCCTCAGCCAATTTTAATGCGGCTTGAATATAACGCTCTTCATCCGGACGACCCGTTCTAGACAGCGAAAGGTAAAAATGGTCAGGAAAAAATTCTTGATAAAAACTGACCGCACTTTCCGCTTCGGAAATATTTTCTTTAAGGAGTTTTTTCGCGATATCGCCTTGTGTGCCACCTGATAAAACAATTACACCCTCACGGTGTTCAATCAACCATTCCTGGTCAATATAAGGCAAGTCCACATAGCCGCGTTGATAGGCTTTTGAAAGTAATAATGTGATGTTTTTATAGCCTTCATTGTTCTTGGCAAGTAAAGTGAGCGTAAATAATTCCTCACCGCATAGCTCGCTTTTAACATGAACATCTGCGCCAATAATCGGTTTAATCCCCGAAGAAAGGGTTTCACCATAAAAACGCACTACACCACAGAAATTGGTGAAATCTGTTAATGCCAACGCAACCATATTGTTTGCAGCACACGCTTTGACCAATGGTTTCACTTTCACGATACCATCGATCATTGAAAAATCGGTGTGTGTACGAAGATGTACAAAACGCGGTTGAGTTGACATGAATAATCCTTATGTTGATAGTTAAAACAGATAACTTAGGCTTTTTTAATATCTATTCTAGCTAAGCCTTCTTTAAAAGCGTATCCATAACGTCTTGGTATTGATGCTTCAAATCGACCATTCTCTACTGTGGTTTCATAGCTGCAAACTTTAAATTCGGGCACTCGAATAAAGGAATAATCGACATTGACCATAGGCGATATTTTTGAATATAACGTCCATCTTACTTTGCACCCTTCTTCAAAAGAGGTTTTCGCATCAAAACTACTTGCTCCTTCGCAATGCGCAATTTGATAATTAGGGTAAAACTCTCCAGGGAAAGGTTTTGCATTACAGAAATTAAATACCCTATCATGTGAGAATACATCTTGGCGAATATAGCCCCACAAGTCTTCAGCAAGGAAATCCTGATCAGCAAAATGACGAGAGTCATAACCCTTATCAACAAAACGTTGAATTCTTGCTTCCATATCTGGCACCGCACCAGCTTTAGCCCCCCACATCCCCGCTAAAATAAGTGCGGTATGGGAGCCAGAATCACGCATTGTATGGAATGAATGACCACTTTCAATCCATTCGGCTACGGCTTCTGCTTCGCGGTGAGATACAACTGAGTCAGCATCACGGAAGATCACATACTCAGCTTCGGGATCATTAATTGCAAGAAAACGCCACATTGCACCAGGCCATTTATTCACAGATGAAGTGACATAAACCACTTCCGCACCATTATTTTTTAATCGTTGAGTCGCTTCAGGAGAAACTGAATCATCTACATAAAAACGGCATACCCAACCTGGGAATAACATCGGAGAAACTTGTGTATTTAATACAGCCGGCTCAATATATTTGGAGTTATTACCAAATAAAGAAAATGCGATAATTCGCTTACCATTTTTAGGCGCAGACGCAGGAACCATTTCCTGTGTTGGAACGGGAATAGCTTTATCTTTCAGCTCAAGGGCTAAACTACCATAAAAACCTGAGCGCTCCCAATCATCTACTGCACCATAAGCATGTGCCAATAAATCTAAAGCCGGAATATATTGCGCATCCACTTTTAATGTTTTTAATTCTGCCTCAATTGCCTCTTCCCATTTTAATTGTTGCAAATAAACATAAGCAATTTTATGAGAGTATTCGGGATTATTAGGATCAAGTAAGCAAAGCGTTTCAGCCAGCTTGACTGCTTCATCATATTCTTTATTTTCAAGTGAGGAAACGTAAGATCGCTCTAGCGCTTTTTGTGCGTCCATATTATTCATAATCAAAATAAATTGGTCATAATTATTACGCCGGAACTATAAAAGCACCGGCGTAACGAAATTTTATATTTAGGTTTTATTATTTTCTTGCCAATGGTGGCACAAACGTTAAACCTAAATCCCAAGGTTGTTCAATCCAAGTATTTTGTGGAATATCAATCACATAATCATCCACTAACTCAGCACCTGCAGGTTTTGCGAATACTGTGACGAATTTTGCTTTTGGATACATTTCACGAATTGCACGAGCAGTGTTGCCGGTATCTACCAAATCGTCTACCACGATCATTCCTTCACCATCACCACTTGCACGGTGTAATACTTTTAATGCACCTTGTTCATCGTGATCATAACTCGCAATACACACGGTTTCTACGAAACGAATATTTAATTCGCGAGCAAGTACCGCTGCTGGGAATAAACCACCACGGCTTACTGCGATGATACCTTTCCACTGAGTGGCAGGAAGTAAACGTTCCGCTAATTTGCGGGCATGCATTTGGAACATATCCCAAGTCACAACATATTTTTCGCTCATAACAAATACCTTAAACTTTGTCGCTAAATAAAAAAATTGCGGAATTTTAACCTGAAATGGCGTTTTATGCTATGATTTCCGCAAAAATTTTAATGAAAAAAGGAGTTCATTATGTCAGAAATTACCACATTACAACCGCAATTACTTTGGAAATGGTTTGATCAAATTTGTGCGATTCCGCATCCTTCACATCATGAAGATGCACTCGCCACTTTTATTGTCAACTGGGCGAAAGAAAAACAATTCTTTGCAGAACGTGATGAAGCCGGCAATGTATTAATTCGTAAACCGGCTACAACCGGGATGGAAAACAGCCAACCTGTTGTCTTACAGGCACATTTAGATATGGTGCCACAAGCCAATGAAGGCAATCCGCATAATTTTACCCAAGACCCTATTCGCCCTTATATCGACGGTGATTGGGTAAAAGCAAAAGGTACGACACTTGGCGCGGATAACGGTATTGGTTTAGCCTCTACCTTAGCGGTATTAGAAAGTACCGATATTGCACATCCACCACTTGAAGTGTTACTTACCATGACTGAAGAAACCGGCATGGATGGTGCCGTACATCTTCGTCGTAACTGGTTAAAATCAGAAATCTTAATTAATACCGATACCGAAGAAATTGGTGAAATCTATATTGGTTGTGCTGGTGGGGTGAATGCTAATGTTGAACTACCTGTTCACCGTGAAAGCAATTCATTCAGCCATAGTTTGCAAATTAACTTAAAAGGTTTACGAGGCGGTCACTCTGGTTGTGATATTCACACCACACGTGCGAATGCAATTAAAGTATTAGCACGCTTATTAGCAAAACTTACACAAAATCAACCGCACTTTGCCCTTGCAGAAATTCGTGGTGGCTCAATTCGTAATGCGATTCCACGTGAAGCCGCTGCAACCATTTGCTTCAATCATGATGTAGAAAGCGTAAAAAGTGCGGTTAAAAATTTTGAAGTTTTATTGAAAGAAGAGCTCGCTATTGCTGAACCTAACTTAACCTTAACCGCTGAGCAAGTTGAAAATCCACAACAAACTTTCACGCTTGAAACCACCAAAAAAGTGATTAATTTACTGAATGTGTTACCAAACGGTGTTATTCGTAACAGTGATGTCATCAAAAATGTCGTGGAAAGCTCATTGAGCATTGGTGTATTAAAAACTCTTGAAGACAAAATCAAAGGTACGATTCTTATTCGCTCGCTTATTGAAAGTGGTAAAGAGTATGTAGAAGAAACCTTAACTTCACTCGCTGAACTCACTGGTGCAACGGTTGAATTCTCAGGTTCTTACCCTGGTTGGAAACCGGTAAACGACACGGCAATTTTAGCCTTAATGAAAAAACATTATGCAGAAGTGCTTGGCAAAGAGCCGGTTATTAAAGTGATTCATGCAGGGCTTGAATGTGGCTTATTGAAAGAACATTATCCAAATATTGATATGATTTCTGTGGGGCCAACTATTCGCAATGCGCATTCGCCAGATGAAAAAGTCCAAATTTCAACAGTACAAACGTACTGGGAATTACTCACTAAAGTCTTAGCGGATATTAAATAATCTACAAATAAAAAGGGCTAAATATTACATTTAGCCCTTTATTTTTTATCTTTTATAAACTACGTAATGCTTCGATACGTTTTTCAAGCGGAGGATGGCTCATAAAGAGTTCGCTACGTTTGCCGTTAATCATAAAAGCATTAAGTGAACCTTCCATCTCTTGCGGCTCATGAATTTGTTGTAAACGTTGTAATGCCGCAATCATTTTTTCTTTACCAACAAGTTGTGCAGAACCTGCATCTGCGCGATATTCGCGATAGCGTGAGAACCACATCGCGATAATGCTCGCTAAAATACCAAACAAGATTTCTAACACCATTGAGACTAAGAAGTAAATACCTGAACTACGGCTTTCTTCATCACCATTACGGGAGCTCGCCACCACATTAGCAATTACGCGAGATAAGAAAATCACGAAGGTATTCAATACGCCCTGCAATAAAGTCATGGTCACCATATCACCGTTCGCGATGTGTGAGACCTCATGAGCCAATACTGCTTCAGCTTCTTCTTCCGTCATGGAGTTTAATAAGCCTGTACTAATCGCCACTAAAGAATTGTTTTTAGTCGCACCTGTAGCAAAAGCATTCGCATCATTAGAATGGTAAATCGCCACATCTGGCATTGGAATACCTGCTTGTTGCGCTTGACGGCGTACAGTTTCTACTAACCAACGCTCCGCTTGATTACGAGGTTCGGTAATTACTTCAGCCCCCACAGAGCGCAATGCCATGGTTTTTGATAAGAATAATGAAATCAATGATCCAGCAAAACCAAAAAGCATTGCCATAATTAAAATGCCACCTGTACTATTTCCTGCAATACCGGTCACATTTAAAATAATCCCTAACACAAGCATCACAGCAAAGTTAGTGGCTAAAAATAAAAGGATTCGCATCATAATAAAGTTCCTCAATAAAATAGAAAGTAAACACTGCAATAATGGAGAATTTTTTACAAAATTCAAGGTTAAACAAATAATTTATTGTAAATCTTCTAAGGTATTAAAATTTACAAATCGCCCTTCTTGTTCGTCAAATTGGACAGCAACTGCGCCATTTTTGTTCATAAATTGTAATAAACGACGTTCGCCTTCGTTTAAATAAGCTCGTAACTTATCTTTAAGCTGAACGGACATCAAACAAAATGTCGGGTGTTCACGCTCCATATCTTTTGCATAAGCCATTAAAGTGTGGTCATTTTTAACCGCACTTTTTAATTTTTCTAATAAGTTTTGTGGAAAATACGGGCTATCACAAGGCACAAAAAGTACAAAATCTGTTTTAGCTTGTTCAAGTGCTGTTAATATACCGCTCAACGGCCCCTGAAAATCAGGCAATTCATCTGAAAATACGGGAAAACCCCATTGTGCATATTCCGTATGGTGGCGATTAGCATTAATTGAAATATCAATCACTTGAGGTTGTAAGCGCTCAATCACATGGCTAATTAATGGTTTATTTTGTAAAAGCTGCAAGCCTTTATCCGCCCCATTCATCCTCCGTGCTTTTCCACCCGCTAAAATAACCGCACTTATTGTGTATTCCATGTTTTCTTATTGCCTTATTTGAAGTATGATCTAGCCTTATTTTTCTCCATTTAAAAGGAAATAGCAATGAAATGTAAGCGTTTAAATGAAGTTTTGGAACTTTTACAACCTTACTGGTCTAAAGACCCAGATCTGAGCTTGTTACAAATTTTGCAAAAAATTGCTGATGAAGCAGGTTTTGATAAACCCGTAGCAGAATTATCTGATGAAGTGATTATTTATCATTTAAAAATGCACGGCACAGATAAACTTGAGCCAATTCCTGGTATCAAAAAAGATTATGAAGAAGATTTTAAAACCGCATTGTTAAAAGCGCGCGGAATTATTAAATAAGGAAAACAAATGAAAAAAGTTTTATTTTTACTCGGTGCTTTATTTTCATTTAACGCATTCGCAGCTAATCTAGAAGAAGGTAAACAATACGTTCAAGTGAGTCAAACGGCTTCTGCACAACCAGAAGTGATTGAGTTTTTCTCTTTCTACTGCCCACATTGCTATGCCTTTGAAATGGAATACCACATTCCAAAACAAGTTGCAGAAAGCTTACCACAAGGCACTGAATTTAAACAATATCATGTTAACTTCTTAGGTCGTCAATCTGAAAACCTTACTCGTGCATGGGCATTAGCGATGGCACTCGGTGCAGAAAGCAAAGTAAAAGCGCCTTTATTTGAAGCAGCACAACAAGATAAATTAAGCTCAATGGACGATATTCGCAAAATCTTCATTGATAACGGGGTTACAGCTGAACAATTTGATAACAACATCAACAGCTTTGCTGTAAACGGTTTAGTGAATAAACAAGTAAATGCAGCGGAGCAGTTTCAAGTACGTGGCGTACCTGATTTCTATGTCAATGGCAAATATCGTGTAAACCCTGAAGGCTTAAATTACGACGATTTCGTCAAAGATTATGTAGAAACCGTGAAAGGTTTATTGCAAAAATAAAAAAAAATTGGTTTAATGCCTGCCGTTTTTAAATATAAAGAAGAGAGATGATATTATGGCTGCTAGTTTCAGTGTTACTCGTCGTTTTTTTGACGACAAAAACTACCCACGCGGATTTTCCCGTCACGGTGATTATACAATCAAAGAATCCCAAGTATTAGAGCAATATGGCCAAGCGTTTAAAGCATTAGATTCAGGCGAGCGCAAGCCGACGACAAAAGAAGAAAAAGAATTTGTTGCTTTTTGCCGTGGTGAACGTGCGCCGGAAACTTTCTTCGAAAAAACGTGGAATAAATATCGTACTCGCATTAACACAACAAAACGTGTTTACACCTTATCAGGTGATGTGAGCGAAGCGGCTTCTGGCGGCGAAGATTATTCTGGCGAATAATACATTTTAAAAGGCAGGCAGAAGCTTGCCTTTTGCTTTTTTACTCAATCCCCATGCTTGCCAAGGGCTGTGGGATATTTATCATTCAAACGTAAACATCAATGCAACTACCCATTTCCCAATATACCGAACTCCTGCAAAAAAAGACTGAAAAACTAACCGCACTTTTGCAGCCTTTTAACGCCCCAGAAATAGCCGTGTTTGATTCACCGACTAGCCATTATCGGATGCGTGCGGAATTTCGTATTTGGCATGATAAAGGCGATTTTTATCACATCATGTTTGATCAAAGCACCTTGCAGCGTTATCGAGTGGATGAATTCCCAATTGCCAGCGAACTGATCAATCGCATGATGAAAACCTTACTGCCATTGTTAAAAATGCAGGAAGTATTACATAAAAAACTGTTCCAAATTGATTATTTGAGCACGCTCAGCAATAAGATTATTGTAAGCCTGCTTTACCACAAGCAACTTACGGAAGAATGGCAAAGCGCTGCTACACGCTTAAAAGAAGAATTACAACAACTTGGTTTTGATGTGCAGCTGATTGGTCGAGCGAGTAAACAAAAAATCTGTTTAGAGCAGGATTTTGTCGATGAAGTATTACCGGTGAAAGGGCGTAATTATGTTTATCGCCAAGTGGAAAACAGCTTTACCCAGCCTAATGCAGCTGTAAATTGCAAGATGTTGGAATGGGCGATTGATTGCACTCAAGGTTCTCAACGGGATTTATTAGAGCTGTACTGCGGTAACGGCAATTTCTCCATCGCCCTTGCACAAAACTTCCGCAAAGTCCTTGCTACCGAAATCGCCAAGCCATCCGTGGCTGCCGCACAATTTAATATTGCGGAAAATAAGATAAATAATTTGCAAATTATCCGTATGTCAGCAGAAGAGTTTACCCAAGCAATGAATGGCGTACGTGAGTTTAATCGCTTAAAAGGCATTGATTTAAAAGCCTATCAATGCAATACGATTTTTGTTGATCCACCACGAGCAGGACTTGACCCTGACACGGTAAAACTGGTGCAGAATTACGATCGTATTTTGTATATTTCCTGCAATCCTCATACCCTTTGTGAGAATTTTCAAACCCTAAGCCAAACCCACCGCATTGGAAAAGCGGCGCTGTTTGATCAATTCCCTTATACAGATCATATGGAAAGCGGCGTATGGCTGGTGAGAAAATAAAAATTCAACTGCTTGCCGAAGCGGGAACATTGTCAGAATTGACCGCACTTTGTTCCCCTTTTGGTATCGAGCATTGTACTGAAAGTCCGCTTGCATTGGTGCGAACCGAAACCCACCTTGCCCTGCGTAAACTGGATGAGCCGAAATTGGGCGATGTATTTGTGGATTTCGTAGCTGGTGCAATGGCCCATCGTCGTAAATTTGGCGGTGGACGTGGCGAAGCTATTGCCAAAGCTGTAGGCATTAAGGGCGCAGAATTGCCGAGCGTGATTGATGCCACAGCAGGACTTGGTCGAGATGCCTTCGTTTTAGCTTCTATCGGTTGCCAAGTGCGCTTAGTCGAGCGTCATCCAGTGGTATATTTACTTTTACAGGATGGTCTCAATCGTGCCTATCAGGATGCAGAAATAGGTGACATGATGCAACAAAATATGCGCTTACTAGATGTTCATCATATTGCCGAACTCAATCCACAAATCGATAGTGCTGATGTGGTGTATTTGGATCCAATGTATCCACATAAGCAAAAATCCGCTCTAGTTAAAAAAGAAATGCGTGTATTTCAACATTTGGTTGGTGCAGATTTGGATGCCGATGAGCTCTTGACACCTGCGCTACAATTAGCCCGTAAACGCGTGGTGGTAAAACGTCCTGATTATGCGGAATTTTTAGCGCAAAAAGCGCCCCATGTTAGTCGTGAAACTAAAAACCACCGCTTTGATATTTATATGGGAGAAGCACAATGCTAAAAGAAAGTGCAGTAGTGATGAGCTATGATGCAGAAACGGGTCTTGCTAAAGTGAAATGTCAATCACAAAGCGCCTGTGGAGCTTGTTCGGCTAGAGAAGCCTGTGGAACAGCTTCCCTGTCTGAACTCAATGGAAAACGAGGCGAACATATCTTCCCGCTCGAAACCATCACACCACTCCGTGCAGGCCAAATGGTAGAAATCGGTCTAGAAGAAAAATCCATGCTTTTCTCCGCACTGTTAATGTATATCGTGCCGCTTTTCACGCTATTAGTTGCAACATTGCTTTCTAGCTATATCAGTGAAAATGAACTCATCCGTACAATTTTAATCTTTATGTTGACCGCACTTTCCTTTGTGATGGTTAAACGTTACACCCGAAAACTCGGCCAACAAACAGAATTTCAGCCTGTTTTGTTGAGAGTGTTGTCCTAAATAAAAAGAACGGTTGAAAACAAGTTAATTTTCAACCGCTCTTTTGTACTTAGCTTATTACTACTCGAAAGAGCCTACATTAAGATGTAGGCTTTTCTTTTTTAATTAAGCTTGAGATTTTTTAAGGTCAAATTTGTAAGAAACAAAACCATACAATGTCCAACCGATAAA
>CAUUXN010000019.1:0-21970 GCA_963548985.1 uncultured Haemophilus sp.
ATTTCTTAAAAAATCGTCCATTCGGCACATTGGTTATCGATCCTGTCATGATTGCAAAAGGTGGTGCGCCATTATTGCAACAACAAGCGGTATCCGCATTAATCAAACATTTATTGCCACTTGCCGATGTGATTACGCCAAATATTCCTGAGACAGAAGCTTTAACTGGTTTTAAGATTTCTGATACAGCCAGCATTCAACAAGCTGCGTTAGACTTGCAGAAACAAGGCGCAAAGAATGTCATTATTAAAGGCGGACATTCGCTCAATTCACAAAGTCAGCAATGCCAAGATTGGATCCTTTTACAAAATGGTGAACATTTTGTTTTAGAAAGCCCGCGTTTCAATACCCCACATACTCATGGCACAGGTTGTACTTTCTCAGCTTGCTTAACGGCAGAATTAGCCAAAGGGGCACCTCTAAAAAGTGCGGTCAAAACAGCCAAAGATTTTATTACGGCAGCTATTTCTCACCCATTGAATATTGGTCATGGACATGGACCGACTAATCATTGGGCTTACAGTCGCCTTTAAGGATTCCAAAATGAACAATATTCAAGAAATTTTACCGCTCTATTTTGTAGCAGGCACACAAGATTGCCGACATTTAGGTGATAATCCAGCTGATAACTTGCTTTCTGTTCTTAGACAAGCTTTAGAAGGTGGCATTACCTGTTTTCAATTTCGCGATAAAGGCAAATTCTCATTAGAAAATTCTCCAACAGAACAACGAGCCTTAGCCATTAAGTGCAGAGACTTATGTCGTCGATATAATGTGCCATTTATTGTCGATGATAACGTTGATTTAGCTTTAGAAATTGAAGCGGATGGTATTCACGTTGGGCAAAGTGATACGCCTGTAAAAACGATTCGAGCAAGAAGTAATAAGCCTCTGATTATTGGTTGGTCCATTAACCGCTTAGATGAAGCAAAAATCGGAGAGGGATTATCTGAAATCGATTATTTTGGTGTTGGTCCAATTTTTCCCACTCTATCAAAAGAGAATCCTTCCCCGACTCTAGGAATGGAATTTATTCAAACCTTGAGAAATGGAGGTATCACAAAACCGCTTGTGGCGATTGGCGGGATAAAACTGGAACATGTGAAAACCTTACGAAAATATGGCGCTGATGGTGTTGCTGTGATCACGGCCATAACTCAAGCAAATAATATAAAAGCAGCAACGCAAGCTTTAAAAGAAGACAGTAATACTATAAAGCCATAATCGAATGAATCTAAACCGATTAATTCGATTAAAACCCACAAAAAAACGACCGCACTTGCGGTCGTCTCTATTTATTGTTTAAAGGATTATTTTAATTTTTCACCTTTAAATTCACCTGTTAAGCTTTCTAAGAAAGACGTGATATCTTCAACATCTTTTTGAGCAGGCTGTTTCACATTACTTTGGTATTTCAACATTGCACTAACCGCATCTTTTAATTCTTTTGCTGAAGCATCATGGAAATACGGTGCAGTAAGCGCGACATTGCGTAAAGTTGGCACTTTGAAGCGATGCATATCGAATGGATCTTTCGTTTGAGCAAAGCGACCTTCATCAGCATCAGTTAATGGTGTACCACGATCTTTAAAGTAATCGCCGTAAAGTCCCATGTATTCATAAGATTGTCCACCCATTGCTACACCTGTATGGCAAGTATCGCATTTATGCTGTTTGAATAATTCATAACCGCGAACTTGTTGCTCAGTTAAAGCTGTTTTATCCCCTTTCAGATAACGGTCAAAATCACTATTTGGCGTAATTAATGTTTTTTCATATTCACCAATCGCGTGAGTTAAGGTTTCTTTCGTCACTTGTGGATATTCTTTTAAGAATTCTTTTTTGAACTCTTCATCCATTTCAAAACGTGCCACGATGTCATCCCAAGAGTGTGAGCCCATTTCTACCGGGTTTGTTGGAGGACCTTTCGCTTGATCCGCTAAATCTGCCGCTCGACCATCCCAGAATTGAACAAAGTTGAATGCAGCATTGAACACAGTTGGTGCGTTAATTGGACCTTTTTTACCATCAATACCTGTTGAAGTATCAAGTCTATCCACACCACCTTTGTCTAATTGGTGACAAGTATGACATTGAATAGAACCATCGCCTGATAAACGTCCATCAAAGTAAAGATCATGACCTAACGCGACTTTTGCTTTATCAGTCTCAATGCTGTCTGGAATCGGTTGAACTAAACGATCGGCATCAACATTGGGTGTTTCTTTTGGTAAAGACATTTTACGTGCTTCACGAATCCAGTTAAGCAACGCCACTTTTTCTTGCTCATCTGGTTTACTTCCCCAGTGAAGATGTCTGAATTTAGCAATTGGCATTTCGTTATTTTCAAGTACACGTTGTAATTTTGCTAAATCAGCTTGGGATAATTTGCTCGGATCTTTTAAGCCTTCAACTAAACGATCTAAGCGGAAAGCACGAAGCCCATTCTGAATATCCGATTGCATTTGGTCACCCACAATCGGGAATTTTGAATAAAATGGAAGAGGTGTGTTTGGACTATGACAATATTGGCAGCTGTTATCAAACAACGCCTTTGCCACTTTTTCTTGTTCGCCCGTATAGTGATTTTCCATTAAAAGTTGGGTCGCGTTCTCTTTATCAAATTGATGTAGATACCCCACAACACCCAAATAACCTAATACTGCAATGGCTGCTCCGCCAATAATCAGTTTTTTCATCTAATCCTCCAAATGATCAATAAAATATAAAAAGAAAGAAAAAGCTTAAAAAGCAAGGTGATTATGCCAAAAAATTGGCTTATATTTTATGTGGATTTGATTTGATTTGATTTGGCTATGGATGTGATTGATTGCATTACAGGTGTTTTTAACTTATAAATAGAGATCTCCCTAAAATTCAGCAATAAAAAATGCGGTTATTTCTAACCGCACTTTACGTTTTATTATCTCTCGTTTATTTCTTTGGCGCTTGCATAAAGCGGAAGAAATCACTGTCTGGTTTCAAGATCATCATATTACCTGAACCTTCGAAGCTGCTTTCATACGCTTTTAAACTACGAATAAAGCTATAAAACTGTGGCTCTTGGGCAAAAGCTTGAGAATATAATTTCGCTGCTGCCGCATCACCATTACCACGTAATTCTTGTGCAGTTTTATTTGCATTCGCTAAGATTAGGGTCACTTTACGATCCACATCCGCTTGAATGAACGCCGCTTTTTCTTTACCTTGTGAACGATGTTCACGGGCAACGGCATCACGTTCCGCACGCATACGTTGGTAAATCGAAGAAGAAACTTCATCCGGTAAATTGATTTGTTTTACGCGAACATCGACGACTTCAATCCCTAATTCAGAGGTACTATCCTGCCCTGAATTTAACGCTTTTTTCGCACCTGCCATTAATTCACCACGTGTACCTGAAACGATATCTTTAATTGTACGAGTACCTATTTCTGAACGCAGACGGTCATTCACTTTACGGCTTAATAAGCTTGCAGCTTGGTTATAATCGCCACCACCCGTTGCAGTATAGAAACGACCGAAATCGCTGATTTTCCATTTCACATAGGAATCTACCAACAAGTCTTTTTTCTCGACTGTCACAAAACGAGTAGCTGAGCCATCAAGGGTACGAATACGCGCATCAAGCACTTTAATGCTATCAATTAAAGGCAATTTGAAATGCAAACCTGGTTCATACACCACCACTTTGTTTTCTGCATCACGTTGTACTTTATTAAAACGCAACATGATGCCACGTGTGCCCTCAGTTACAACCACGACGCTGGAATACAACACCGCAGCAATCACCACAATAATCGGAAGTAAAAATTTACGCATTAGTTAAATCTCCCTTGGCGAATGCCTTCATTTGATTGAACTGGTTGAGCCGTTTGCGTTTCTACACGACGTTCCTGTGTTGAAACTGGTGCAGAACTGACCGCACTTTCTGACGTTGTAGTCGTCGGTTGAGCCGCTTTTTTACCCATTAATTGCTCTAATGGCAATACAGTTAAATTGTTACCATTATTTGCATCTAACATGACTTTCGGCGTATTTGCCATGACTTTTTCCATGGTTTGAATATAAAGACGCTCTTTTAACAAATCAGGTGCCGCTTTAAATTCAGGTAAAAGACGTTGTAAACGTTCCACTTCCCCTTGCGCATCAAGCACAACACGATCTTTGTAAGCAGTCGCTTCTTCTATAATACGCTGTGCGTCACCGCGAGCGATTGGCTCTTTCTCACGAGCATAAGCTTCCGCTTCACGAATGTAACGTTGTTCGTCTTCCTGAGCTTTAATCGCATCATCGAAGGCATCTTTCACTTCTTCTGGTGGACGCGCGGATTGGAAGTTCACGTCAATCACTTCAAGCCCCATGTCATAAGGTTTGATAATATCGTTCAACGCTTTCCAAGTATTTTCACGCACCACTGCACGACCCGTTGTCAGAATATCATTCATGGTCATATGGCCGATCACATAACGAAGCGCACTGTCCGTCGCTTGTCCGAGACTATTATCTGCATTGCTCACGCTAAACAAGTATTTTTCTGGATTTTGCACGCGATATTGTACGGTCATTTCCACTTTAACCATGTTTTCATCTTTGGTTAACATTGCACCTTGCGTTTTAAGCTCGCGAACTTGTTCTACATTCACTGGAACCACTTTATCAATGAAAGTTGGTTTCCAGTTCAAACCTGGTTGAACGGTAGAATGAAACTCACCAAAACGTAACGTCACACCACGTTCCGCTTCTTTAATGGTGTAAAAACCGCTTGCACCCCAAATAATTCCCCCAATCACCGCGGCGATCGGTAAAATTTTACCTAAATTGAATGAAGGTATATTCGGCGAAGTATTATTTGAACCGCCTTTTTTATTACCCCCACCTAATTTTTTCAATAGATTATTGAATACTTCTTCAATATCTGGTGGTGATTGCTCCTGATTTTTATTGTCTCGCGAGCCCCAGCCATTTTCATTTTGCTTATCTGATGAATTATCTGACTGTTTTGGACCGCTGCTCTGCCCCGGTTTACCCCAAGGATCTTGATCTGGACCGTTTTGCGACATTACGTTCTCCATTTGTCTAAAAATTTTAATGAGTTTATCGAAATAAATGGGGTTAGTCTATGAAAATACAAGTGGCGAATCAAGTTTTATAAAATAAAAAATCCTTGAATATTTTCAAGGATTTTCTTTTATTCATTTACTTGGTAAATCAAGGATTTTTTTATATTTTTTTCGAGTAATTTTTTTCCATCCCACTGATAAAAGTGCGGTTGAATTTTTAACTGATTTATAAATACTGCAAAGTAAAAAGGCAATTCATCCGTAAAGAGCAACGCACCTTTCGGACAATAATCTGAAAAAATCTGCAGTTGTTCTGGCAAATGCGTCACACTTGATAACTTCACTATTCCTACACCTTGTGATTTCAATACCGCTTCACGCAAACACCAACAACGATAAAAGGCCAGCTCTGTATCAGGCTGTTTAGCAAACCATTCTTGTTCTGCTTGTGGCGCAAAATGCGCCATGAGCGCAGAAAAATTCCGTTTTTTGGGTAATTCAATATCAATACCGACCGCACTTTTTTCTGATTCATTAATATGCAGCAATACGGCAACCCAATCGCCAGAGTGACTAATATTAAAATCGATATTCTCGACAGGAGATTGTGGTCTGCCACTTTGCGTACGATAAATTTGCCCTAAAAGTGCGGTTGATTTTTCCGCCACTCTTAGCAACTGCCAAAGTAAAAAATGCGCTAATCGACGACATTGATGACGTTGCGTTATCCGAGAATTTCCCTGCGGTTCCATATGCAAATTCTCAGGGACGAGTTCACTAGGGATTTCACCGAAAGGAAAAGGTTGTTGAATATTGGCGTAGGCAATAAAAGTTATCATAAAAATAATGAATAAACATATCAGTTTGATTGCATTATAAAAGGAAATACACCGCACGCCAACATAAGCTAAAACTCATCAACGCAAGGCGTTAGATTGAAACTGTGAGCGGTTTCACAGATTTTTCTCTTCAAATACGTTACATTTCAAAAAAGTAATCACAGGAGGTTCTATGTTTAAACAACTTCAACAAGTCGGTAAGGCATTCATGTTGCCGATTGCTATTTTGCCTGCTGCAGGTCTTTTACTCGGGATCGGTGGTGCACTTTCCAATAAAGCAACGGTGCAAGCTTATCCAATTTTAAATAATGAGGCGCTGCAAGGCCTGTTTCAGATCATGTCTGCAGCCGGTAGCGTGGTATTCGCTAATTTGGCCTTATTATTGTGTATTGGTTTAGGTATCGGCTTAGCTAAACGTGACAAAGGCGTTGCAGCTCTCGCTGCAGTTGTTGGTTATCTCATTATGACGGGCACCATTGCTGCATTAATTCCGATTTTCTCTCCTGATGTAAAAAGCATCGATACGGGTGTAATTGGCGCATTGGTGATGGGCTTGATTACCGTTAAATTACACAATCGCTATCACAACATTCAATTACCACAAGTATTAGGTTTCTTTGGCGGCTCTCGCTTTGTGCCAATTGTGACTGCTTTTTCAGCTATTTTCGTTGGATTAGTTTTCTTCCTCATTTGGCCAACTTTCCAACAATGGCTCGTCTCGGCAGGCAAAAGTATCGCCTCCATGGGAACCTTTGGAACATTCTTATATGGTTTCTTAATGCGATTATCTGGTGCGGTTGGCTTACATCATATGATTTACCCACTATTTTGGTATTCTGAATTAGGTGGTGTGGAAATGGTCAATGGCGAGATGATTGTCGGTGCACAAAAAATCTTTTTTGCTCAATTAGCTGATCCAAATCACCATGGTTTATTTACTGAAGGGACGCGTTTCTTTGCCGGCCGTTTTGATACTATGATGTTTGGCTTACCTGCTGCCTGTTTAGCCATGTATCACTGTGTACCGAAAAAACGTCGTGCACAAATTGGCGGCTTGTTCCTTGGTGCGGCCCTCACCTCTTTCATTACTGGCATTACAGAACCGATCGAATTTATGTTCTTGTTTGTTGCACCATGGCTTTATGTATTCCACGCATTCTTAGATGGTGTATCTTTCTTTATTGCCGATTATTTAAATATCTCTATCGGGAATACTTTCTCTGGTGGTTTTATTGATTTCTTGCTCTTCGGTATCTTACAAGGTGATGAAAACACCCATTGGTTGCGTGTGATTTTCGTTGGTATTCCTTGGGCTCTGCTCTATTATTTCTCTTTCGTTTTCTTGATTCGCATCTTTAATGTGATGACTCCAGGACGCGGTGAAGAAACAGAAGAAAATGCAGAACAAGAAACCAGTTCACTGACTGAAAATGCACATAAAATTATTGCAGCATTAGGTAGCGCTGAAAATATTGAAAACGTGGATGCTTGTATTACTCGCTTACGTGTTTCTGTTAAGGATGTCAAAGCTGTTGATAAAGCCACATTGAAAAAATTAGGCGCGATTGATGTGCTTGAAGTCGGCGGTGGTGTACAGGCTATTTTCGGTGCTAAAGCGGTTCTCTATAAGAGTGAAGTGAATCAAATCTTAGGAAAAGAAGATTAACTCCTAAAAATAAAGGGCGTTTATCCCGCCCTTTTGAGTAATAAAACAAAAGTGCGGTCAAAATCAACCGCACTTTTTTATTATTTCAACAAATATGCACGTAATTGTGCAAAATCGTCATCCATTTCATCTGAAAGTAATGGCAATTTATTGTGTTTATCCAACGCTTCTGGCAATGGAAGATCGAGCGAAAGAATACGCTCAACAGACTCTTTAAATTTCGCTGGATGTGCCGTACATAAGAAAATGCCGGTTTCATCCGCTTTAAGTTGGTCTTTCAATACTTGATAGGCGATCGCACCGTGTGGTTCACATAAATAACCTTTTGCGTACATCGCTTTTAAGGTTTCTTCTGTTTCGCCATCGCTTAACATACCTGAACCTAAATCACTTAAATTCCAGCCATTGCGTTTGAATAGTTCTTCTACACGTGGCCAGTTGTTCGGACGACTGACATCCATCGCATTCGAAAGCGTCGCTACAGTCGCTTTAGGTGCCCAGTTACCTGATTCTAAATAACGTGGCACAGTATCGTTCGCATTGGTTGATGCAATAAAGCGTTTAATTGGTAAACCTAATGTTTTTGCAATTAAACCTGCCGTTAAGTTACCGAAGTTACCACTTGGTACAGAAACCACGACATTATCGCGTTTTTCTTTCGGTAATTGCGCTACGGCTTCAAAGTAATAACAAACTTGCGCTAATAAACGGCTAATATTGATTGAGTTTGCTGAGTTTAAACCAATCGCTTGACGTAGTTCTGCATCATCAAATGCTTGTTTAACTAACGCTTGGCATGCATCGAAATCGCCATTAATCGCCACAGTGCGAATATTGCCACCTAAAGTACAGAAGAGTTTTTCTTGTAATGGGCTGATTTTGCCTTTCGGATATAAAATCACCACATTGATGTTTTCTAGCCCATAAAATGCGTGGGCAACTGCCGCACCGGTATCACCTGACGTTGCTGTTAAAATGGTAATTTTGCCATCACCACGCACAGCAGCGAGCGCCTGCGCCATAAAACGACCACCAAAGTCTTTAAATGCTAAAGTTGGACCATGGAATAATTCAAGGGCATAAATATTGTCTTCTACTTTTTCTAACGGTGCAGGAAAAGTAAATGCATTTTTTACCATTGCATCTAGTGTGGCTTTCGGTAATTCTTCACCGATTAACGCAGCAAGAATTTTTTGACTACGCTCAACTAAGGGTAAGGCTAATAACTCGTCAATATTGGTTAAAGCGGGGATCGTTTCTGGAAAGAACAAACCTTGATCTTTACCAAGTCCTTGACGTACTGCCTGAGCAAAATTTACTTGTTCTTCAGGGTGTTTGATGTTGTACAAATTCATTGTATATCCGTTAATTATAGAGTTTTAATAAAATATTATTCCCCTCTTAATAAGAAGAGGGGAAAATGATTGACTGCTTAACCTAGTTCTCTCGCGCCGTCATTATCGACCTTACAAACATGAACAAAACCTTCATTATTTTGTAAATAATGATTTTCTAAATAAGTCGCCAGTTTTGTTGCGGTTTGTAAATCAGGTGCAATGGAGAAAATCGTTGGGCCTGAGCCTGAAATCCCCGTCGCTAATGCACCTAAATCACGCGTAGCTTGTTTCACTTCCGCGAAGTTGGGTAATAAAGCCTCACGATAAGGTTCTGCAATCACATCTTTCATCATCATTGCTGCAAGATTTTCTTGATGTGTGTGACATGCGTGCACAAAGCCACCTAAATGACGACCATGAGAAATCACATCTTGACGCGTGTAGCTTTTCGGTAAAATTGCACGCGCTTCAGCGGTTGAAACCTCAATGCCTGGGTAAGCTAAAACCCAGTACCAATTATCAAAAAATGGCAGTTTTTGGCAAATGTTACCGAGGGATTGTACCATAAATTGCACACCACCGAGATAACAAGGCGCAACGTTATCATAATGGATTGAACCTGAAATACGACCTTCTAGCTCCCCCATCATTTCTAACAGTTCCATTTTTGAGAATGGTTCATCGTGGAATTTATTTAATGCCACTAATGCAGCCACGATAGAGCACGCACTTGAACCTAATCCCGAACCAATCGGCATATTTTTCTCAAGGGTCAAACGCAATGGTTTGACTCTCACATTGCGTAATTTTAATTGCTCACTAAACAGTACATAGGCCTGATACACGATATTTTTTTGCGGCTCTTTTGGCAATTTACGCACAAAATAGCCCGCACTTTCAAGCTCAAAACCACTTGGAATAGACTCAATCTGTACGACATCACCTAATAATGAACCATCAATCGGTGAAATAGCTGCGCCTAATGTGTCAAACCCTACACTAATATTGGCACTCGATGCTGGAGCATAAATTCTTAACATATTATGTCCTTTTTAGTGGTGTAATGTTCTTAAAATATCCGCAAAGATGCCGGCTGCAGTCACTGCGTTACCTGCACCATAACCACGTAATAACAACGGAATTGGTTGATAATAACGCGTATAGAACGCAAGCGCATTTTCACCGTCTTTCACCTTGTACAATGGGTTATTTTGATCCACGGCAATGATTGACACTTTGCAGTGGCCATCTTTAATTTGGCCTACGTAGCGCAATACTTTGCCTTCTGCTTTCGCTGCTTCAACACGCGCTTTAAATTCTGCATCTAATTGTGGCAACATCGCCATAAATTCATCAGCTGATTTACCTTCTGAGAAGCCTTTCGGTAATACTCCTTCCACTTCTACATCGGAAAGCTCAAGTTCTAGCCCCGCTTCACGCGCTAAAATCAATAATTTACGAGCCACATCTTGACCTGATAAATCATCACGAGGATCTGGTTCTGTAAAGCCTTTTTCACGTGCAAGTGCGGTCACTTCAGAAAGAGAAAGTCCTTCTTCCAATTTACCAAAGATGAAAGAAAGTGAGCCTGATAAAATGCCTTCAAAATACTCAAGTTCATCACCTGCCGCCAATAAATTCTGTAAGTTCTCGATAACTGGTAAACCTGCCCCAACGTTGGTTTCGTATAAGAATTTATGTTGGCTCGCTTGGGCATTACGACGTAATTCATGGTAATAGGCTAATTCACGAGTATTCGCTTTTTTGTTTGGGGTTACCACGTGGAAACCTTCTTTTAACGCACGTGCATAAAGTCCTGCGACCGATTCAGCCGTTGTACAATCAACAAAAACCGGGTTTACCACATGATGTAATTTAATGAAAGATAACAACACATCGAAATCAGAAGGTTGGGTTGCATTTTCAAGATCAGCTTTCCAATTATCTAAATTCAATCCGTTTTCATCCAAAAGCATTTTGGTTGAATTCGCTAAGGCACAAACACGGATCTCAATATCCTTCTTTGCAAGGTATTCTTTTTGTTGTTTGATTTGTTCAATTAATTCGCCACCAACACCACCAACGCCGACTAGAAACATATCAACGACTTTCTTATTATTAAAAAGGGCTTGGTGAGTCGCTTTCACAGCTTCAATTGCTTTATTTTGTGCTACAACTGCTGAAATTGAACGCTCAGAAGAACCTTGTGCAATCGCGACTAAGCTGATATTCGCTTGAGCCAATGCAGAGAAGAAACGAGCCGCGATACCTTTAGCTTGTTTCATGCCATCACCCACAACAGAGATAATAGAAAGATCTTTTGCAACTTCAATCGGTTCTAATTCATGAGCTTTTAATTCTGCAGCAAATTCTTGTTCTAAAATCGCTTTCGCTGCATCTGCTGATTTCACTGGTACGCAGAAACTAATACTGTATTCAGAAGAAGATTGTGTGATTAAAATGACCGAAATCCCTGCTTTTGACATAGCAGAGAAGACGCGAGCAGCCATTCCCACCATACCTTGCATACCAGGACCTGAAACATTGAACATTGCCACGTTATCAAGGTTAGTAATCCCTTTCACTTGTAATCCTTCAGACTTCACATGGCCATCGATTATTGAACCAGGTGCAGATGAATTACCGGTGTTTTTAATCACGCAAGGGATTTGTTTTGGTAATAATGGACCAATTGTACGTGGATGGATCACTTTCGCCCCAAAATAAGAAAGCTCCATTGCTTCACGGTAAGAAAGACTTGGTAATAAACGTGCATCTGGCACTAAACGAGGGTCACAAGTATAAACGCCATCCACATCAGTCCAAATTTCGCAAACAGAAGCATCTAAACAAGCGGCTAAACAAGCGGCTGAATAATCAGAACCGTTACGGCCTAATAACACTAATTCACCTTTGTCATTACAAGCGGTAAAACCTGCCATTAAGACAACTTTATCTTTTCCGATACTTTTCGCATCAACGCGTTTTGTAGATTCTTCAATATCAACTGAAGATTCTAAGTAGCCGCCTTGTGCTAATAATTGTTTAACTGGATCTACAATGTGAACACTGTATCCGCGTGCTTCAAACCACGCTTTCATCATAGCAATCGATAATTTTTCACCACGGCAGTCAATGGTTGCTTTAACTTTATCTTCTACTTTGCCAGCTTGGCGGATTTCTTCTAATAAGCCTTTAATTTGGGCAAATTCTGCATCAATGAGGGCTTTGGTTCCCGCAAGATCAAATTTATTATTTTCAGCGTGCAAACCATTAATGATGTTATAGAAAATTTCAATGGCTTCGTTAAAGTGGGTATCGGTTGGTTGGTTTAATGCGGCTTTTTCAGAGAGGGCTACAAGATGATTTGTAATTTTAGCAGGAGCGGATAACACACCGGCTGCTTGTTCTTCTAAATGAGCTTTTTCGATTAATTGAGCTGCTTGCGAGAAACGCTCAGGGTTGGCTAATGAAGTGCCACCAAATTTTAATACGCGCATGATAATATCCTCAGATGTTGTGATTTTTAAATATTAAAAAACCCGCACTAGACTGAATGCGGGTTTTCCTGATCCTGTTTGCTACGCACTAACCCGCCCCATTAATTGTCGTAATGGTCATAATAATGGTGGTAATAGTGAAAGTGCGGTTATTTTTCATTGTATTTTTACCTTGAAAAAAAGATGTGTTTAGAAATACCGAAAAAGCGCGAGATTGTCAAACATAAAATCGAAAAAATGAAGATTTTTTTCTAAAAATCATTACTTTGGTATAGAATAAAACGAGTTTTACATTGGTCAGGAAGAAAATGATGACAATTCAACAAGCACTCGAAACCATTCATCAACAAATCCAAACCTCCACTCAACTGGCAAATCGTCCTGAAAGTGCGGTCACGTTATTAGCCGTTTCTAAAACGAAACCTAATGAAGCAATTTTAGAAGCCTATCAAGCCGGACAGAAAGCATTTGGGGAGAACTATGTTCAAGAAGGTGTCGATAAAATTCAGTATTTTGAAGCACAGAATATTCAACTTGAATGGCATTTTATTGGGCCATTGCAATCTAATAAAACCCGTCTTGTGGCAGAACATTTCGATTGGATGCAAACACTAGAACGTGCAAAAATTGCCGATCGTTTAAATGAACAACGCCCTGCTAATAAAGCACCTTTGAACGTTTTAATTCAAATTAATATCAGTGATGAAGCGAGTAAATCAGGTATTCAACCGAGTGAAATGATTGAGCTTGCAAAACACATTGAAAATCTACCGCACTTACGTTTACGTGGATTAATGGCGATCCCTGCACCAACAGATAATATTGCTGAACAAGAAGCGGCTTTTAGCCAAATGGAACAATTATTTGAGCAATTGAAAGTCGCTTTTCCTCATCAACAAATTGATACGCTTTCGATGGGAATGACCGATGACATGCAAAGTGCCATTAAATGCGGTTCAACCATGGTACGCATTGGTACAGCCATTTTTGGGGCGAGAGATTATTCGAAAAAATAATGAATAGAAAATAAAAAAGCGGTCAAAATTGACCGCTCTTTTTTATCTGGATTTAATTAAACTTCTTCGCTCTTTTCAGAGAAACGTTCAATCTTCGCACCTAAGCAACGAAGTTTATCTTCAACGTGCTCATAACCACGATCGATATGATAAATACGATCTACGATAGTTTCACCACTTGCGATACAACCCGCTAATACAAGGCTGATTGATGCACGTAAATCTGTTGCCATCACTTCTGCACCAGAAAGATGCTCAACACCGTGACAAACTGCCGTGTTACCTTCAATTTCCGCTTTACCGCCCATACGAATCAATTCTGGAATGTGCATAAAACGGTTTTCAAAGATGGTTTCAGTAATGATACTGGTGCCTTCTGCCACCATGTTTAATAAGGTGAACTGCGCTTGCATATCCGTTGGGAAACCTGGGTGTGGTGCAGTACGAATATTAACAGCTTTTGGACGATTGCCATGCATATCTAAGGTAATGCTATCTTCTGTGACTTCAACTTCGGCACCCGCTTCACGAAGTTTATCAATCACTGCATCCATGGTATCCGCTTTAGTATTTTTACATACCACGCGACCACCAGAAATGGCACCCGCAATTAAGAATGTGCCGGTTTCAATACGATCTGGCACAATGCTGTGCTCGCAGCCTGTTAAACGGTCAACGCCTTCAATGACAATGTGATCTGTCCCGGCACCTGTAATTTTCGCGCCCATTTTGTTGAGGAAATCTGCAGTATCAACAATTTCTGGCTCGCGAGCAGCGTTTTCAATGATTGTTGTACCTTTTGCAAGTGTTGCAGCCATCATGATAGATAAAGTCGCACCAACGCTCACTTTTTCCATCACAATACGCGTACCTACAAGACGATCAGCAACAACTGCTTTTACATAACCTTCATCAAGCTCAATAGTCGCACCGAGTTTTTCTAAGCCACTAATGTGAAGATCGACTGGACGAGCACCGATAGAACAACCGCCTGGTAAAGAAACTTGACCTTGATTAAAACGAGCCACCAACGGTGCTAATGCCCAAATAGAAGCACGCATGGTTTTTACTAATTCATACGGCGCAACGAAGTGATCAATTTTAGAACAATCTAATAATACTGCACCTTCAGCATCACGCTCTGCCACAACGCCAAGTTTACGTAAGATTTTTAAAGTGGTATCAATATCTTTTAGTTCTGGTACGTTTGTTAATTTAACCGGATCAGTTGCCAAAATTGCGGCAAAAAGAATAGGAAGTGCAGCATTTTTTGCACCAGAGATGGTTACAGTACCACTTAAGCGAGATTGCCCGCCATAAACACGAAATTTTTCCATAGAAAATCCTAGCTTGCTTGATGTAATAGACGATCCATTTTCCACTTTGCAGTGGTATAGGTTTTAATAGTTAAAGCGTGAATTTCGCCAGTTTGGAAATAAGGCATTAATGGCGCGTAGATGGTTTGTTGCTGCTTTAATTTAGAAAGTGCTGAGATCTCATCACTCACTACAATCACACCAAAGTGTGCATTTTCACCTTGAGCATAAACTTCATCTACATTCAGGCTTTCTTTTAAAATACGTTCAATTTCTTGCAGTTCCATTAGGATTTCCGTTTTAATGATGATCAATAAAAGTGCCAATCCAATGAGATAAATTCACTAAATCAGCAAGGGTTAATAACTGTTCCGGCGGATTTATCAACCGCACTTTTTTATTTGGTAACTGCTCACTATCATGTAGAAAATCACACAATAATGCAAAACCAGCCGAATCAATTCGTTTAATATTCGTTAAATCAAATTCAATGGTACTTTGATTAGCTAGCTTTTCTGATAAAAAAGAAGCACGTTGCTGCCATAATGGTAACAACGTGTTGCGGGATAGCTCCCCCGATAATTGGAGAGCTATCTTATCATTATTTTGGATTAAATCCCACTTTAACGCAGTCATTCGCTTATTTGCTCAATGTCACAGGTGCTGCGGCAGATTTTTGAATTTGAGCTGTTAAAGCATCAATACCTTGTTGACGTAAAATACCGCTCCATTCGTTTTGTTTGGTGACAACCATGCTCACGCCTTCAGCAACCATGTCATAAGCTTGCCATTCGCCAGTTTTACTGTTTTTACGCCATTTGAAATCTAATTTGATTGGCGCTTGTCCACCATTTTGCATGATGTTTACACGAATGCTCACAAGGTTTTTGTCTCCCACTTCTTTTGCCGGTTCAATTTGAATATTTTGATCGGTGTAAGCGGTTAATACTTGTGCGTAAGCTTGTTCGATAAAATCGCTGAATGCTTTAAAGAATTTTTCACGTTGTTCTGGTGTGGTTGATTTAAAGTGTGAACCTAACACCAAAGAACCTGCATAGTTTACTTGCACGTAAGGTAATAAATCGTTACGCACGATAGTACGTAAATAGTTTGGATCCTTTTTAATTTTTGCCTGATTGTTTTTGATATCGGCAAATAACTTATCTGATGCTTGTTGCATCAACACATAAGGGCTTGTTTCTGCACGTACAGTTTGAGTCACAAAAAGTGCAGTCACGGCAAATGCCATTACGCTAAACCATTTTTTTAACTGAGTAAATTTCATCATAAATCTCCTAAATAAAGATTATTATTTTACATCTGATTCTGCTTTGTCAGCATTACCGTCTGATTTTTTATCACCGTAAAGGAATTGGCCGATTAAATCTTCCAATACCATTGCGGATTTAGTGTCTTGAATTTGGCTACCGTTTTTTAACATTGCGGTTTCACCATCATCAAAGCCCATACTTAAGGCGATATATTGTTCGCCCAATAATCCCGATGTTTTGATCGATAACGAACTGTTTTCCGGAATTTCTTTATATTCTTCATTAATCGCAATACTGACTTTTGGCAAGTAAGATTTTTCGTCTAATGTAATATCAGACACGCGACCAATGACTACCCCACCAAGTTTAAGTGGTGCACGGACTTTTAGTCCACCAATATTGTCAAAAGTTGCAGTCACTGTGTAAGATTTTGTTTCACCAAAACCTTGTACATTTGCTACGCGTAAGCCTAGAAATACTAACGCAGCGATACCGAGTAGTAAAAATAAGCCTACCCAAAATTCATATTTAATTGTTTGTCGCATAAAAATACCCTATTAGCCTGCCCCAAACATAATGGCAGTTAAGATGAAATCTAGCCCAAGTACCACAAGTGATGCGTGGACAACCGTTCTGGTTGTGGCTTGACTGATACCTTCAGATGTTGGAATACAATCATAACCATTGAATAACGCAATCCACACCACCGCAATGGCGAAAAATACGCTTTTAATAAATCCGTTTAGAATGTCATAGCTCCAGCTCACTGCATTTTGCATCACTGACCAGAAGCTACCTGCATCGACACCTTTCCAATCCACACCAACAAGCGAGCCACCCCAAATACCAATCGCGGTAAAGAGAATCGCAAGAATTGGCATCGCAATCACGCCCGCCCAAAAACGCGGTGCAATCACACGACGTAGTGGATCGACTGCCATCATTTCAAGGCTGGAAAGTTGTTCTGTGGCTTTCATTAAGCCAATTTCAGCTGTTAACGCTGAACCTGCACGACCCGCAAATAAAAGTGCGGTCACTACTGGACCTAATTCACGTAATAAAGACAGAGCCACAAGTTGTCCAAGGCTAGTTTCTGCAGAAAAATCCACCAAGACCACATAGCCTTGTAAGCCTAACACCATCCCAATAAATAAACCTGAAAGCAGGATAATTAATAAAGACTGTACACCTAATGCGTATAACTGCTTCACTAATAAAGGAAAATGTTGACGAATTTGTGGCTTACCGACTAACGCACCGAACAACATAAAGCCTGATCGGCCTAATGCACGGAAAAACTTGATTACGCTTCGTCCAAGTGAAGAAATCATATCAACGATCATTTAAATAATTCCTCCACATAATCTTTTGCTGGATAATGGAATCTCACCGGTCCATCCGCTTCGCCTTTTAAGAACTGCACTACTTGAGGATCTTGGCTAGCAAGCAGTTGTTCTGATGTTCCTTCAGCGATCACATGCTTATCCGCAATAATATAGGCATAATCTGCAATACTTAATATTTCATTCACATCATGGGAAACCACAATAGAGGTTAAATTCAGTGCTTCATTCAAACGTTTAATTAAGCTCACGATCACGCCCATGCTGATTGGATCTTGCCCCGTAAACGGCTCATCAAACATAATTAAATCCGGATCAAGTGCAATCGCTCGCGCCAATGCGGCACGACGCGCCATCCCACCAGAAAGCTCAGAAGGCATTAAATCTGCCGCACCGCGTAAGCCCACCGCTTCTAATTTCATCAACACAATTTGACGAATTAGACTATCCGGCAAGCGCGTATGCTCGCGAATCGGAAATGCCACGTTATCAAACGTGGAAATATCCGTAAATAATGCACCTGATTGGAATAACATTCCCATGCGTTTACGTACTTCGTAAAGCTCGCGATTTGAAAGACGGCAAATATCTTGTCCATCAAACAAAATCTCGCCTTGTTCAGGATATAACTGACCACCGATTAATTTCAGTAGCGTAGTTTTCCCGATCCCTGATGGCCCCATAATGGCCGTAATTTTGCCCTGTTGGACTTTCAAATTCAGGTTATCGTAAATCACACGCTCGCCTCGTTTAAAGGTCAGGTTTTTGACTTCGATTAGATTTTTATTCATTAAAATCTCATTGGTTTTACAAGAAGAAATTTATTTTCCTCTCACGTTAAAAAAGTGTGGTCGTTTTGACTGCTATTTTTGTGAAAGGTTCAAGCGACGTTTTAATAGCGTCGTGAAGCCACGTAATAACACAAAAATCAATGACAACACATAAATAGGTAAATTACCCAGTGCAGCATAAGGCGTTTTGCCTTCTGTTGGCACCATTTTATGGGTCAACGTTGTTTCCTCAAATTGAGGCGCTTGCGCTTCAATGTTGCCTTTTGCATCAATAAACACTGAAATACCTGTATTAGTTGCCCGAATTAATGGTTTGCCTAATTCAAGCGCGCGCATTCTAGCCATTTGTAAATGCTGCCAAGGGCCAATGCTATCACCAAACCATGCATCATTAGAAATCGTCAGCAAATAATCTGTTTCTTTTTTCAGATTTTCACGAAGTTGCTCACCAAAAATAATTTCATAACAAATAGCCGGTGCAAAAGCATGTTGTTTTGCCATAAAAGATGGCTGTACCGCATCGCCACTTTGGAACGCAGACATTGGCAAATTAAATACGGAATTAAGTGGACGCAACAAACTTTCTAACGGCACGTACTCACCAAATGGCACGAGATGATGTTTGCTGTAACGATTTTTTGTTGTTAATTCATAAGGGAAATCAGGATTCCCTGCCGTCACAATCGAATTTAATAATTTACCACTTTGCTCATCGCGATATACAGTACCAATCATTACTTCCGTATTTTTCTCTTTCGCGACTTTATCTAAAGCTTCAAAAAATGGCGTGATCGCATTTTCCAAAGTTGGCAATGCCGACTCAGGTAAAATAATCAAATCAGACGTGCCTAAATGCGCCAAAATTTGTTTTTGATAGATGTCTACCGTGGCATAAAGATATTCAGGATCCCATTTTAAATTTTGCTCAATATTACCTTGTGCAAGCGTGACAGTTAGTCCTTTACCTTCTTTGGGTTGAACAAAATTCACCTTACCTGCATAAGCACTTAATCCACCCACAACCAATAATAGCAATGCATTCACGCCGACTAAATTCCATTGTTTTTTCGAGAGTGAAAAAACAAAATTAAAAATGACCGCACTTGCCCAAACGGTAAAGAATGTCATCCCAGTGACACCAAAGATCGGTGCGATCCCGTAGAACGGACTGTCGATTTGGGTATAACCAAATTGTAGCCATGGAAAACCGGTAAACACCCAACCACGCAAGAATTCAGTCAATGTCCAAATCGCGGCAAAAATGACCGCACTTTGCACCCGAAAACGTTGCACTAAATAAGTGAAAAGCATTGGATAAAGTGCAAGGTAAGCCGAAAGTAGGCCGACTAAGAGATAACTCACGCCAAGGGAAGCGCCACCAAATTGATGAATGCTGACATTTAACCAACTTACACCAAAACAGAAAAAGCCCATCGACCACAAAAAAGTAGCAAAAAGTGCGGTTGATTTTTTGGCACTTTTTGCCACAAAAAGCAATCCGCCCAACGATACATAGGCTAATCCCCAATAATCAAACGGCGAAAAGGCAAATACGCCAATCACACCAGAAATCAGGGCCATAAGATAAACGATTAATTTATTCATTTTATCAATACTACAAAAAAATATTCCCCCTCTTTAGCAAAGAGGGGGCTAAGAATACGGTCAAACTGAGTAACTTACTCAGCTTGTTCTTCTACACCTTCCATATCCGATAAATGCTCATCTGGCACGGTTACGCGTACCTGAATCAAACGACGACTATCAGCTGAAGTCACTTTAAATTGAATATTTTCTAAGGTGATTTCTTCACCTCTTTTCGGCAAATACCCAAAGGCTTGCATGATTAAGCCACCAATGGTATCCACTTCTTCATCATCAAAATGCGTATTGAATTGCGCATTAAAATCATCAATATCCGTTAACGCACGTACCGCATAAGTGTGGCGAGAAAGCTGACGAATATCCGCCACATCTTCCTCATCAAATTCGTCTTCAATATCACCGACAATTTGTTCGAGAATGTCTTCGATGGTCACCAAACCTGATACCGCACCAAACTCATCCACCACAATCGCCATGTGGAAACGCTCAGAACGAAAATCTTTTAACATACGATCAACACGTTTACTTTCCGGCACAATCACAACTGGACGTAACAACTGGGAAAGTTCGAACTCTTCCGCATCTTCACGTAAAAACTTAAGCAAATCTTTTGCGTGCAAAATACCTTCAATATTATCGCGGTCATCCGTATCTGCAATCACAGGAAAACGAGAGTGGGCTGATTCAATAATGGTATTCAAACAGGCATCGAGATCTTGATTCGATTCAATAAATACAATTTGCGAGCGCGGAATCATAATATCGCGAACACGAAGCTCAGCGATTTCCATTACCCCTTCAATCATCTCACGAGTGTTTTGATCGATTAAATCGTTTTGTTCAGAATCGCGAATCACTTCCACGAGTTCTTCACGATTTTTCAGCTCACCTTGGAAAAAGCGGCCAATAAGTGATTGGAAAAAAGACTTTTTAGTTGTTTCAGTTTGATTACTCGAATGTTCTTCGTTCATAAAATTAAATGTGTTACTGTCGGATTGACTGCGTAAAAAGTAGCATATTTTGACAAAAATCGCAAAAAACTTAAGCTAAATAGCTGAAAATAAAGTGCGGTTAAAAAACTTGGTAATTTTTAACCGCTCTTAAACAAATAACCACAAAACTTTAGAAAATAAGCTATATTCATCAATCCTTCGTAATAGCTATATCTGAAAGAATTAAAAGACAACCTTTATCTCTATGATACACGTCACTTATTATCCCTTGCATTTCAACCTTCTGATGTTTCTCTATTCTTTCTTTCGCCCACTCATAATAGTAAGATCCATGCTCTTTTCCTATATCACTAAAAATATAAATATTTTCCTCAACTTTCGTTAAAAGAAATGCTCTTTTTTGATATTCGATTGTTTCCATATAATCACCAGGCAAAACACCGTAATAACGAGTAATTAATAGGAACTCTGGAGAATTAAATTGAACTGGCACGCCCTCAACTGTAATTAAACCTGTGACATAATTCTCTTTATCAGAAGCACATATTTTTTTAACTGAATCAGAAATTACCCCTTTAGAACCATAGTTAATTTGGTTAAGGCCTGAGGTTGCTGTTCTCAACTTGGCTCTAGCATTATCTATTGACAACGCAATATCATGAGCCGAACATCCAGATAAAAGAATCGCTATAAATAAGATTAATTTTTTCATAATATTATTGAAACCTTGGTTAAGTTGAACTATATCATTTATATCTAATAAGATTATAAAATAGGTTAACTATTTAACTTAAACCTAAACTCTGTCCACTGGTAATAGCGTTCACCTGCTTTTTGAATACCGCCATAATTTTGCCATTCTGGGTGGTTTGGAGTATCGGGAAGGCATTGGGTTTCAAGGGCTATGCCGCTGAAATCTTGATAAGTACTGTTTGCTCGAGTTGGAGTGCCTGCAAGATAGTTTCCCGTATAAACCTGTAATGCGGCTTGGGATGTGAGCACTTCAAGGCTTAAATCTTCATTAGGGGAAGTCAATAATACACAAGGTTTTTGCCATGCTTTATTGACGATAAAAGAATGATCGTAACCTTTTGTTACCACTTGATCGCCTTGTTGGAAATCTTGTGCGATTGGTTTTGCCACACGAAAATCAAAGCTGGTATTCACCACATGCTTAAGTGGTGAATTTGGGATGCCTTCGCCATCAACCGGTAAATAGAAATCCGCATTAAGGCGTAATGTATGATTTCTCACATCACTACCCTGCTCA
>CAUUXN010000020.1:0-21073 GCA_963548985.1 uncultured Haemophilus sp.
GGACAGATTATGTGTTTAGGTATTCCAGGACAAATTATTCAAGTTGCAGACAGTGCATTACAGCTTGCTGTAGTCGATGTGTGTGGTGTTAAAAGAGAAGTTAATATTTCATTAATTTGTCAGGATGACCCCAAACCGCTGGTTGGTAAATGGGTACTCGTGCATGTGGGTTTTGCCATGACAATTATCGATGAAGAAGAGGCCAAACAAACGCAAGAAGCTTTAATTGCCATGAGTCAGCTAGAACACGAAGTCGGCGATTTTCTTGGCTTAAATCAAAAATAAACAGGACTGCGTCATGCAAGGGATCGAATTACGCATAAAAGGAAAAGTTCAGGGCGTGGGATTTCGCCCTTTTGTTTGGCTGCTAGCAAGTCAATATAAGTTAAACGGAGATGTAAATAACGATGGACAAGGCGTGTTAATTCGTTTTGTCTCTCCACCAGCAAATGCACTTGAGCAATTTTTATCCGACCTACAAAATAAACTCCCACCGCTAGCGCAAATTACTGACATTACTCAGCGCGCCATAGATTGGCCTGACTCCGCCACAGTAACAAGCTTTACTATCCGGGAAAGCGAAAATAATCAAATGGATACGCAAATTATTCCCGATGCGGCGACCTGTCCACATTGTTTAGCTGACTTATTCGATCCCAACAATCGACGTTATCACTACCCCTTTACCAATTGTACCCATTGTGGCCCACGTTTTACCATCATCAAGGCAATTCCTTACGACCGAAAAAACACGGCGATGTCTGTTTTTCCGCTTTGTCCACAATGTGAAAAAGAATACAAAGATCCCGCTGATCGTCGTTTTCATGCTCAACCCAATGCTTGTTCGGTCTGCGGCCCTCATATCTGGTTACAAGATCGAGAACAAACGCTTGCTACTCATGAAACCGCACTAAAACAGACCGCACTTTTATTGCAACAAGGTCATATCGTCGCGGTTAAAGGTTTAGGCGGTTTCCATCTAGCCTGTGATGCGAATAATCAAAAGACGGTTGATTTATTACGTCAACGGAAACATCGTCCCACAAAACCATTAGCCATTATGGTGCCTGATCCGCAGTTTTTACAGGATTTGAGTTCTCAAGAAACAGAATTGCTAACCAGCAGTGCAGCACCGATTGTACTGCTAGCAAAACATAAAGTACCCAATATTGCTGATAACATCGCACCTAACTTGCAAGAAATCGGCGTCATGCTTCCAAGTAATCCACTACAACATTTGTTATTACGCGCGATTAATCGTCCGCTCGTGATGACCTCTGCGAATGCCAGTGGGCAACCTCCTGTATTGAAAAATGAACATGCAGTGGAACAATTAGCTGATTTAGCGGATTTTTATCTTTGTCACAATCGCGATATTCTACAACGTGCTGATGATAGCCTTGTTCGCGTTGCCTTCGATGGATTAGAAACATTGCGTCGTGCTCGTGGCTATGTGCCAGATGAAATACCACTTGAAACACAAAGCACGAAGAATGTGTTGGCATTAGGTTCTGATCTGAAAAATACATTCTGCTTACTACGTCACAATAAAGCCGTACTAAGCCAACATATTGGTGATACGGCAAATGAGCAAGTGCGGTCACAATTAAGTGAAAACCTTGCATTATTTCAGCAGATTTACCAATTTAAACCAGACATTATCGCGGTGGATGCTCACCCTGGCTATTTTTCATCTTCCATTGGTAGACAACTTGCCAAACAGCAACAAATCACACCAATAGAAGTACTGCATCATCATGCTCATATTGTCAGCGTAATGGCCGAACACAATTGTAATGAACCTGTAATTGGTCTTGCACTAGATGGTATAGGTATGGGCGAAAATGGACAACTTTGGGGGGGAGAATGCCTACTTGTTGATTATCAACATAGTCAATATTTAGGTGGTCTGCCTGCTGTTGCTCTACCGGGCGGCGATCTTGCAGCCAAACAACCTTGGCGCAACTGGCTGGCTCACCTGCACCAATTTGTGCCACAGTGGCAAGAAATACTCACAAAAACTTGCACTGAACCGAATTGGCAAATATTAGTTAATGCCATTGAACGCGGACTCAATTGTCCAACTATATCATCTGCGGGGCGTTTATTTGATGCCGTAGCTTATGATCTCGGTATTGCACCAACCATTGTTTCTTGGGAAGGTGAAGCGGCTTGCCATCTCGAAGCGCTAGCAAACACCTCATCTTTGGCTACCCAAGCACAAAGTGCGGTCAGTATTCCAGTAAAAATGCCGCTTATCAGCAATAAACTGGATTTGGCTTATTTCTGGCAAAGTTGGTTAAATTATCATGCTTCTGTTGAAGATAAAGCCTTTGCCTTTCATTATGCTCTCGCCCAAGGTTTTGCTGAACTTGCGGCAAACCAAGCTCGCCAACACCAATGCCGTACCATCGTGTTATCTGGTGGCGTGATGCACAACCAACTGCTACGTCGCTTATTAAAAGAAAATTTGAGCGAATTCCATGTACTAAGTGCGCATAAACTACCGATGGGTGATGGTGGACTCAGTTTAGGTCAGGCTGTTATTGCCATGCATAGAAACTGATAATCCCTAATATTAAATATAAGAAAAAGAGTTAATCAAAAAGTGACGATTAACTCTTTTGTTTTTTGTATTTCTTTTTTATCTTTTTATAGCGGAATACTGGAAAAGAAAACCAATAACAATGGTGGCAGAATATTCGTCACAAAACCGAATGAAATCGCAATTGGCGTGACTTCAATGCCCCCTGCTTTTTGAATAATCGGCAATGTACAATCTATTGCTGTAGCCCCCGTGATTCCAATCGCGGTTGAACGGAAGTGACGCATAAATAATGGGATGACAAATAAG
This sequence comes from uncultured Haemophilus sp., assembly GCA_963548985.1. Lineage (GTDB taxonomy): Bacteria > Pseudomonadota > Gammaproteobacteria > Enterobacterales > Pasteurellaceae > Haemophilus_D. Next base: position 2,855 of record CAUUXN010000020.1, read on the forward strand.
CTTACAATTTCACGGGATAAATCATTAAAAAAGGCAATACTCCCCTGCACCGGTCCCCACGCATTAGTTAATACCACACTAGATAACGAATACCATCCCATTCCTGAGGCAAAAGCGAGTCCTTGAGTAATGGGCATCGCTAAAACAAAAGCGGCAATCACTCCACCTAGTAACGAGGTAAACGTAAACACCATCCCCGTTTGGAAACCACGTTTATTGAAAATAGCCTCTTTTAAAGAAATGCCATTATTTCTTAGTTGAATACCCACAAAGAAAATCAGCACAATCAATACATATAGATTTATACCTGTAGGCAGCATTAAATAGGATTTAAAAAAGAAACCACAAATGGTACCAAGTACCACTGTGCCGGAAAGTTTGAGAGAATCGATTAAGGAATGCCAACGAGAATCAATTTTACCTTGTGATTTAAGTGGCTCAGCAGGATTAAAACGATCATAAAGCATCAAACCAATCATATTGGATCCCAAAATGATCGCAGATAACGTCAATGCGGTTGTACCAATAATAGGGAGTTTATGTTCTAAATCATCCAATTGACCAAGCAAATACCCCATTAAGAAAAGGATGATGTAAAGCAAAAACATGACGATATGATTAATCTTTGCGATATAGGATTTATTATTGACCTTCAGTAGATAGCCTAACACCATCGGTACTAAGACAATTAATAAGCCATTTATCATATCCTGCATCATACTTCTCCTTTATTATTCCATTGATTCTAGCATACCCCTTTTCTCCCCCTTTTTCAAAGCGCATAAAAAAGTGCGGTCAAAATCGACCGCACTTTTAATCATCTAAAAAAATTAAATTTATTAGTCATTTACTTGGCGACGTGCTATTACTGCATCGGATAACTGTTTTAACACGATTTCTGTATCTTCCCAACCGATGCAAGCATCAGTGATGCTTTGTCCGTAAGTCTGAGCTTTACCATCGACTAAGTCTTGACGCCCCTCAACAATATGACTTTCTACCATGACACCGAAGATCTGCTTTGAGCCACCTGCAATTTGCTGGCAAACATCTTCACAAACATCCATTTGTTTTTTGAATTGTTTGCTACTATTTGCATGGCTAAAATCAACCATGACATGTGGAATACGACCTGATTTTTCGATCTCTGCACAAACTTTTGCAACATCTTCTGCTTTATAGTTAGGACCTTTATCCCCACCACGTAAAATAATGTGGCAGTCTTCATTTCCTTTTGTTGAAACAATAGCCGAATGGCCAAATTTTGTCACAGATAAGAAGTAATGCGAAGCTTCTGCTGCGCCCATTGCATCTAATGCTACTTTTACGCCACCATTTGTGCCATTTTTAAAGCCTACCGCACAAGATAAGCCTGAAGCTAATTCACGGTGAACTTGAGATTCAGTTGTTCTCGCGCCAATTGCGCCCCAGCTCATGAAATCCGCTACATATTGTGGTGTGATCATATCTAAGAACTCACCTGCTGATGGTACGCCTAAGTTATTGATGTCAGATAATAATTTACGTGCAATACGCAAACCATCATTTAAACGATATGTATCATTTAAATAAGGATCGTTAATTAAGCCTTTCCAACCCACTGTTGTACGCGGTTTTTCAAAGTAAACGCGCATCACCACTTCAAGTGTATCTTTATATTCATCACGTAATACTTTTAAACGTTTAGCATAATCTAATGCGGCTTTAGGATCATGAATAGAACAAGGGCCAATTACTACAAGTAAACGGTCATCTTTCCCATGAATAATATTGTGCGCATGCAAACGGGTTTCATGAACTAAATCTGCCGCTTCTTCACTTGCAGGAAATTTTTCTAATAAAGCAATGGGAGGCAATACCTGATCCACTTTTTCAATTCGGGTATCATCATTTGCAACTTTTATTTCGATGTCTTCTTTCTTCGTCGCCATATGTCACTCTCTAAATCTTAAATGTTGTGTTTCAATCTAATGGCATTACTCTACACTTATTTTCTGTACTAGTAAACTAGTTCATTTAAATTCACATACAATTATTATGTGATTGCGTAAATTTTATACTTCTTAAGCAGTAAAACAGGGCGTTATTAAACTATATTTCAGCCTTAGGTGGCAAGGTTTTTGACGTAAAAATAGGTTGTACCAGCACTATTTAAACAAAATGATCTTTTATCTTTCAAATTGACAAATAGGTTTAGATAAATGCGGGCAGAAAGAACAATTTCAATTCCTACCGCACTTTTAAAAAATATTTTTTCAATGCCCTTGTTTTTACTGAACATCCCCCTCATTTTTTTGTCTGATTGAACACTTATTCAGTCATTTATTTTTACTTGGAGAACTCTATGAAGAAAAGAAATTTTGTATTAACCGGCATCGCATTAGGTTTAAGCGTATTTGCGACCTCTTTATCCGCTCAAGCAGCTATTCCGAATGAAATCGTAGAACAAGGCAGCCTAGCGCCAATGTTAGAAAAAGCGCAGGCAGCTGTTGTGACTCTTTCAGTTGAAGGCAAAGCAAAAGCAAACAGCCGTTCAGCATTACCTGATGATATTCCGGAAGAATTTAAATTTTTCTTTGGTGATCAATTTGGCGAACAATTCGGCGGAGATCGTGGCGCATCACGCAACTTCCGTGGTTTAGGTTCAGGTGTGATCATCAATGCAGATAAAGGCTATGTTTTAACCAATAATCACGTCGTAGATAGCGCGGATAAAATTACCGTAAAACTACAAGATGGGCGTGAATTCAAAGCAAAACTCGTTGGAAAAGACGAGCAATCTGATATCGCTTTAGTACAAATCGAAAAACCAACTAACCTCACTGCAATCAAAATGGCAGACTCTGATAAATTACGTGTCGGTGATTTTACCGTTGCTATCGGTAATCCATTCGGTTTAGGTCAAACCGTCACTTCGGGTATTGTTTCAGCGCTAGGCCGCTCTACTGGTTCAGATAGCGGTGCGTATGAAAACTATATTCAAACTGATGCTGCGGTAAACCGTGGTAACTCTGGCGGTGCATTATTGAATTTACAAGGTGAATTAATTGGTATCAATACAGCTATTATTTCTCCAAGTGGCGGGAACGCCGGGATTGCCTTTGCGATTCCAAGCAATCAAGCCAACAACCTTGTGCAACAAATCTTAGAATTTGGTGAAGTACGCCGTGGTTTACTCGGTATTAAAGGTGGCGAATTAAATGCAGATTTAGCGAAAGCCTTTAATGTCAGTGCGCAACAAGGTGCATTTGTGAGTGAAGTTATTCCAAATTCAGCAGCAGAAAAAGCAGGCTTGAAAGCAGGTGATGTAATTACCGCAATGAATGGTCAAAAAATCTCAAGTTTCGCCGAAATGCGTGCAAAAATTGCGACCTCTGGTGCGGGCAAAGAAATTGAACTTACTTATTTACGTGATGGTAAATCTGAAAACGTAAAAGTCACCTTACAAGCAGACGATGGCACTCAAACTGCGAGCAAAACGGAACTTCCAGCATTAGATGGTGCAACCTTAAGCAACTATGATGCAAAAGGCGTTAAAGGTGTGGAAATTAGCAAAGTACAGCCAAATTCAATGGCGGCACAACGCGGTTTAAAATCGGGTGATATCATCATCGGCATCAACCGCCAGCCAATTGAAAGCACGCAAGACTTACGCAAAGCATTAGATGAAAAACCATCAGCTGTTGCACTCAATATCTTACGTGGCAAAAACAACTTCTACTTATTAGTACAATAAAATAAAAAGAGCGGTCAATTTGATCGCTCTTTTCCTTTATTCCGATATCATAAACTGCTCTCTCAATTGATGAAGTTGATCGCGTACTGCTGCGGCTTTTTCAAACTCAAGATCTTGAGCAAATTTATACATTTGTTGTTCCAATTTCTTAATTTGTTGTTGGAATTCTTTGGCTGATTTAGGTGCATTGTAAAGTGCGGTCGGTTCAGCTGCCGTTTTTCCACGATGTTTCGATTTCGCTTTTTGATTTGCACCTTGACCAATATCTAATAATTCGCCGACTTTCTTATTCAATGCCTGTGGAACAATACCATGCTCTTCATTGTATTTCATTTGTTTTTCACGACGGCGATTCGTTTCGGTAATGGCTTTTTCCATAGATTTAGTAATACTATCAGCATACAAAATCGCTTTACCATTTAAGTTTCGAGCAGCACGACCGATGGTTTGGATTAAAGAGCGTTCAGAACGTAAGAAACCTTCTTTATCCGCATCTAAAATCGCAACAAGAGAAACCTCTGGAATATCCAGCCCCTCACGTAATAAGTTGATGCCGACCAACACATCGAATTCACCTAAACGTAAATCACGAATAATCTCTACACGCTCAACCGTATCAATATCTGAATGCAAATAACGCACACGAATGCCGTGTTCGTCTAAGTAATCCGTTAAATCTTCCGCCATTTTCTTCGTTAGCGTCGTCACTAAAACACGCTCATTTTTGTCTGCTCTTTGGCGTGCTTCTGACAGTAAATCATCTACTTGAATGGATACTGGACGAATTTCAATTTGCGGATCAAGTAAGCCTGTTGGACGTACCACCTGATCGACAATTTCACTGCCAGATTTTTCCAACTCATAAGGCCCTGGTGTCGCAGAAACGTAAATGGTCTGCGGCGCTAAACGCTCAAACTCTTCAAAGCGTAATGGACGGTTATCCAATGCAGAAGGCAAACGGAAACCATATTCCACCAAGGTTTCTTTACGAGAACGGTCACCACGATACATCCCGCCAATTTGCGGCACTGTCACGTGTGATTCATCAATAATCAAAATCGCATCAGACGGCATATAATCAAATAATGTCGGAGGTGGTTCACCTTCATTTCTGCCAGAAAGGTAACGTGAATAGTTTTCGATTCCTGAGCAATAACCGAGCTCATTCATCATCTCAATATCAAATTGTGTACGTTGAGTAATACGCTGCTCTTCCAGCAATTTATGTTCCTTGATGAAATATTCACGGCGTTGCACAAGCTCCGCTTTGATTTTTTCAATGGCATCTAAAATACGCTCTCTTGGCGTCACATAGTTGGTTTTCGGGTACACCGCGATACGCGGCACCGCACCGAGATTGCTTCCCGTAAGCGGATCAAAGAAACTTAAGCGTTCTACTTCCTCATCAAATAATTCGATACGAATGGCTTGATCGTCCGATTCCGCCGGAAAAATGTCGATTACATCGCCACGCACACGAAATGTGCCGCGCTGAAATGCCTGATCGTTACGCGTATATTGCATGCCCGCAAGTTGACTTAAAATCTCGCGCTGATTAGCCGGTGAGCCGACGCGCAAAATCAAACGCATTTTTAAATAAGCTTCCGGATCGCCCAAACCATAAATCGCCGAAACCGACGCCACAACAATAGTATCGCGGCGCTCCAAAAAAGATTTCACCGCAGAAAGGCGCATTTGGTCAATTTGCTCGTTCACCGCAGAATCTTTTTCAATAAAAGTATCACTGCTCGGAACATAGGCTTCCGGCTGGTAATAATCATAATAAGAAACGAAATATTCTACCGCATTTTCCGGAAAAAAGTCTTTCATTTCCGCATAAAGCTGGGCGGCGAGAGTTTTATTTGGCGCAAGCAACATAGCCGGGCGGTTTAACGTTGCTATAACATTTGCAATGGTAAAGGTTTTACCTGAACCCGTTACCCCGAGAAGGGTTTGATGAGCCAAACCATCCTCTAAATTTTCGACTAATTTTTCGATTGCTTGGGGTTGATCACCGGAAGGTTTAAAATCGGAATGAAGGATAAAAGGCTTAGTATTGATTTTCTCTGTCATAAGTGCGGTCAATTTTTTAGGTATTTTAGAAGTGGAGCTATTTTAGCACATTTATTACTCCAAATTGAGCGATAAAAATCCAAGTTTTACACACACTTAGGCATGTCAAGTCTTAAACACTTCAAAATTGAAAAATATTTTATTTTTTTTGCTGGACTTTATGTAACATATTGATATTTAAACAAATATCACCGAGTGACTAATAGATGAACAATTTGAGACAAAGCCAGTCTGCATCAGTGGTTGACCATTTTAAACAAAAACAATCCACAAAGTTATCCACAGGCTTTGTGGATAGCAAAAAGTGCAAAATTTTTTATAATTTTTTTCATTTTTGGTATTGACAAGGAGTGGGCCGATCATTAAAATGCGCGCCTATTCTTTGTGATACCAAATTTATTCCTCCTTAGTTCAGTCGGTAGAACGGTGGACTGTTAATCCATATGTCGCAGGTTCGAGTCCCGCAGGAGGAGCCAAATTTCTCTTTTGGTTTAGCTTTCGTTTGTCTCCTTTTACGAATCCTAAATTAGTAGCCAAAAGAATTTAAGCCCATCGTGTTGATGGGCTTTATTTTTATCTAATCTATACTGATTTAATGAATTATCAGGCTAATTTAATGCTGAACGATCATCGATTAAATTATCGCATTCCCAGCCGATATAATCGCCAGAAAACTCCATGGCTAGCTTTTCAAAGCGCTCTACCCAATCAAAGATCTCATTACTGTCTAGTGAAAGTTCTTGCTCCAATTTCACCATGAAATAAGGCTGTTCATCCTCTTCCGTCTGGATGGCTTGGCTTGAATATTTCAATGTACTAAAAGACACTTTTCCAAGCGTTAGTTCATCCATAAAGGGAAACATTTTTTCTTCTTCATCAAAATGGAAAGTATGCTCAATCAAATAAGTATCACTTAAATTACGCCCTTTGCTGTTCAGCATACTCAAAATCTCTTCCGTCGCATTTAATTTCATTTCCAATGGAGAAGCCAATAAGAAATCGAAATAGGTATCCCAATTGGGATCATCCTGCACATTGATTTCTGAGACAAAATCAAGCTGTTGAAGGGTTTCTTTAAGCAAAGCATCGTGTTCACAATAGAAATGCATTTTTGCCTGATGGTTGCAAATAAAATGCCCTGCAAAGAATACATTTGGAAGTGCGGTCAATTGTGCAAGAATTTTAAAAAGACGATTAATCAATTTTTCATATTCGTCTTCATTCGGCAAACCATCCTCATCTCCCTGATAAGGCACGGTAAATTGCACAACCTTACTGAGATGTTTACCATGATAAACATCTAAATCTTCAATATTTGCGGTAAACACAGCAGGCATACCATTCACTTGTGAACGGTAATTCTGCCAATTTGCCATATCCATGCTGCTTTCCTATTTAAACTCTGCCCAGATTGGTGCGTGATCGGACGGTTTTTCCATCGCACGAATATCCAATGCAATGCCGACGTCCACGCAACGCTCTGCTAATTGATGATTCACTAAAATATGATCGATACGTAATCCACGGTTATCATCGAAACCTTTCGAGCGATAATCAAACCACGAGAATTTATCATTGACTGTTGGGTTTAATTTACGGAACGTATCTTCCAATCCATAATCGTATAAGCGTTGATACCATTCACGCTCTTCGGGTAAGAACGAACATTTACCAGTACGCAACCAACGTTTGCGGTTTTCATCGCCGATACCAATATCCAAATCACTTGGACTGATATTCATATCGCCCATAATTAAAATCGGATTGGCTTTATCGTGATCTTGTTCTAAATAACGTTGAAGATCCGCATAAAATTTTTCTTTTGCCGGAAACTTCGTTTCATGAGCTCGGCTTTCCCCTTGTGGGAAATAGCCATTAATTACCGTTAACAAACCAAATGGCGTTTCTAAATCTGCCATAATAATGCGTTTTTGCGCATCTTCATTATCAGTTGGAAAACCACGACGCACTGCTTTTGGTTCTTGTTTAGTTAATAAGGCTACACCATAGTGACCTTTTTGCCCGTGATGAAAAACGTGATAACCCAGATTTTCAGTAATCGCATAAGGAAAATCCTCATCTGCTACTTTGATTTCTTGTAAACCAATCACATCCGGTTGGTATTTTTCAATAATTGCTTCAAGTTGATGAGGGCGGGCACGTAACCCATTAATATTAAAAGAGATAAATTTCATTTTTGTTCCTAATGTGAAAAATTGGGTCTATTATACAAAATAATTGAAATCTTAACCGCACTTTTCCTGTTCAGTTGAGTCCGCTAGTACTGAGCTAAATTTTTGAATCTGAGACATGACACCTTGACGATGCCACCACTGCCCTTCTTTCGGTGGGCTAAACACATCAAATAACTGACCTTTAAATTCAAATTGCAATCTTGCAGCATGCAAATAAGTGCGGTCAATATTTTCAGTGTTTTTACCATAAAGCGAATCACCTAAAATCGGACTCCCTAAGCTTTTCATCGCGACACGCAATTGATGGGTTTTACCGGTTTGTGGTTTTAAAATAAATAACCGTAAATTAGGCTCACAACTCACACTTTCAAAACGCGTAATTGCGGGATTTTCTTTCGATTGGCAAAGTTTCCAAGCCCCATTACGAGACTTTTGCATATCGCCGACAATCAATCCTTGCTTCTTTTTTGGCTTTTGATTACTGAGTGCAAGATAAGTCTTTTGGATATGATGTTCAGAAAAAAGTCGGAAAAATTCAGCCGCACTTTCAGCATTCAATGCCAAGATGAGTAAACCAGATGTCACTTTATCTAACCGATGAACAAGCCAGACTTGTGGCACATTAAGCTGCCTGGCAAGCAAAGTGGTTAAACCAATTTCGCTTTGATCTTTATGCACGCTCAGCCCACAAGGCTTGTAAATAATGATAAAATCATCAGTCTGATAAACAATGTCTAATTTCATAAGTGAGGTCAAAAATTAATGAATTTTGAACATATTATACTGGTTTATATTATTCCCGTGTTAATTTGGGTGGCGGTTATTTCTGTCACCTTGCGTTTGCTGGTCAAAAAACAAGCGGTTTCCGCTACGTTGTCATGGTTGATGATTATTTACCTTGTGCCACTGATTGGCGTTATTGCTTATTTAATTTTTGGGGAGATTAAACTCGGTGCTCGCCGTGCCAAAGCATTTCAGTTATTAAAACCTAAATACATCAAATGGCTTAATCTGCTTTCAGAGCAAAAAGATGTGGTCACTCATTCTAAAGATCCACGTTATCGTGCTTTATTTAAATTAGTCCACCAACGCTTAGGCATTCCGAATATTCGAGGCAATGAATTACATATTCTCGATACCCCGGAAAGCATTATTCGAAGTATCATCAGTGATATTCAACAAGCTCGTCATTCCATTAATATGGTCTTTTATATTTGGAGTAATGATGGGTTAATTAATGAGGTTAAACAAGCGTTAGAAGAGGCTGTGCAACGTGGCGTAAAAGTGTGTCTTTTACTCGATTCCGTTGGCAGTAATGCTTTTTTGAAAAGCCCTATTTGTAAAGAAATGCGAGCGAAAGGGATTGAGATTACAGAAGCACTACACGTAAACTTATTCCGAATGTTCTTCAGCCGAATTGATTTACGCCAACACCGTAAAATTATCGTGATTGATAACCAAATTGCTTACACAGGCAGTATGAATATGGTGGACCCCAATTTCTTCAAACAAGAAAGTAATGTGGGTAATTGGGTAGATATAATGGTGCGAATTAACGGCCCTGTTTCGCCTATTTTAAACAGCTTACACGCTTGGGATTGGGAAATTGAAACCAAGGAAGAATTACCCCTTTTATTACCCAATTGTCCGATTGTGGAAATTGATGACAATGATACCCACTCCGTACAAGTTATTGCGAGTGGTCCAGCTTTCCCGGATGATTTAATTGCACAATCCCTTGCAACAGTAATTTATGCGGCAAGAGAAAACATTGTGATCACCTCACCTTATTTTGTACCAAGTGACAATATCGCTGAGGCACTACGTATTGCTGCATTCCGTGGCGTTGATATCACGCTTATTTTACCTAAAAAAAATGATTCCTTGATGGTTCATTGGGCGAGTCGGACGTTCTTTGATGATTTACTCGAGGCCGGTGTCAAAATTTATCATTTTGAAGCAGGACTTCTACACACTAAAAGTGTGTTAATCGATAATAAACTTGCACTTATTGGTACAGTAAATATGGATTTGCGTAGCTTCTTGCTTAATTTTGAAGTCACTATTGCTGTAGAAGATCGTAATTTTGCCAATGAAGTAGCAATGCTTCACGAAAATTATTTAGCGAATTCTTCCGCGCTTAATATGCAAGAATGGATCAATCGCCCTTTCTATCATCGAATCATCGAGCGATTATTTTTCTTCTTTAGTCCATTACTATAATTTTTATAACCGATACAAAAAGGGCGTATCATATGATACGCCCTCTCTTATTTCACTTATTGGTTAACGTTTTTTTACGATAAACACTAAAGCGACTAAAACAACTGCTGTTGTCACAAATCCCGCTAAACCTGATGCTGTAAAGCCTAGCACAATATAACCCACAGCACTTGCTGTCGCGACAGTTGCTGCATAAGGTAACTGTGTGGTGACGTGATCCATGTGGTTACATTTTGCCCCAGTTGATGACAGAATCGTTGTATCTGAAACGGGTGAACAGTGGTCGCCACACACCGCGCCAGCCATTACGGCTGAAAGACAAGGGAGTAATAACTCCGGTGCTGAATTGGTTGCCATTGCTGCTGCGATTGGCAACATAATCCCGAATGTTCCCCAACTTGTCCCGGTTGAGAATGCCATTGCTGAACCAAGGATAAATAAAATCACTGGTAAAAATTGAACTGGAATGCTGCCACTCACTAAAGAAGATAAGTATTTACCGGTTTGTGCATCACCCACTACTTTATTGATTGTCCAAGCAAAGAATAGGATTGCAATTGCACCTAACATAGATTTAATACCGGCAATCCACGCTTTTCCGTATTCTTGTAAAGAAACTTGACGCTCAAGAATAATCAATAATGTTGACATAGCAACCGCACTTGAACCACCTACAACAAGCGAAATACCTACGGTTGTATTTTCAAACGCACCTAAGAGGCTAAATGGTTTTCCATCTGCTGCTAAGGCTTCACTCCCCGTATGAATCATCATAAAAACTGTGACGGTAATTAAGACTAAAATCGGTAAAATTAAGTTGCGAACTTTACCTTTCACACCTTCAATGACTTCTTCTTTATAATCGCGCTCCATGGCTAATTTTTCATGACGTGCCATTGATGCTATATCAAATGAAAAATAAGCCACAAAGAATACCATCAATAATGAGAAGATCGCATAGTAGTTCATTGAACTCATAGCAACGAATGCACCCATTGGTGTATAAGAGGTAATAGAATATGTCGCCAATAAACCTGCTACGAGAGTAATAATGTATGCCCCCCAGCTTGATACTGGCATCATGACACACATTGGTGCAGCAGTAGAATCTAGAATGTACGCTAATTTTGCACGAGAAACTTTGAAACGATCAGTAACTGGACGTGCAATCGCACCTACAGCAAGACTGTGGAAGTAATCATCGATAAATGTCACAAACACTAAAGATGCCGCTAATAATTTCGCACCGCGACGACCTTTAATTTTATTTTGTGCCCATTCAGCAAACGCACGGTTGCTGCCTGACACAGTTAAAAGTGCGGTCAATACGCCAAGTAAAACTAAGAAAAACACGATATTCATATTTGAATTCATGCCTTCTTCGCTACTATAAACTAATGCCACAACATTATCTTTTAAATAAATAAGCGCATTCAATGGATTGAAATCAACCAACATTAACGCACCGACAATAATCCCTGCACTGAGGGACACCAAAACCCGACGAGTTGCAATTGCTAAAATAATCGCAAGTAATGCGGGTATAATTGAATAAATAGATGAAGAATAATCGACTAGTTCCATTAAGTTATACCTAATAATTTAATGGAGACAACGGCAAGAAAAGACACAATTATGACCAGACCAAACCGTAGCGCTCCATAGTTAATACACAAAAACTATGACAGTCACGTTCCTTTCGAAGACGTGACCAACCGAATAAGATGACGCCTATTCGATTTCGGCAATCATTCCTTTCCTTTCCCTTCAACGCTATCCACTCCAGGAAAATACTTATAATGACCGCACCTCTACTGTTGTATAGGATGGTGAGAGATTACATTAAAATGAATAAAATTACCAATAAAATCTTGAACTTTCAGTGAAATCTATTCTTTTATTAAAAATGACATATTAATTTGTTAATTCATTGTTACACAATTTTATGAGTAAACGATTGCAATAGTATAGAAAACAAGTCGCTCCATAATATGGAGTATGATGAGATCAGACCAATTAATTCTTTAAATTAGGCGAATTAATATTTACCAAATATATTATTTTCGCTATTATTGTTTTCCCTAAAATAATTAAGCATTCACACACATAAAAAAGAGGACATCATGAACGAATTAACAAAAGGTTTAACTAACCTTCGTAGTTTACGCGCCGCTGTACGCGATTTAACATTAGAACAAGCTGAAAGTTCACTTTTAAAATTACAAGCTGCTGTTGAAGAAAAACGTGCTCAAGCAGCTGAAATTGAACAAGCGGAACAAGAGCGTCGTGCGCGTATCGCAAAATATAAAGAATTAATTAAACAAGAAGGTATCACTGCGGAAGAATTAACTGCAATTATCGGTATTGCGCCTTCTTCAATTCGTAAAAAACGCGAACCTCGTCCAGCAAAATACAAATATACTGATGAAACTGGTCAAGAAAGAACATGGACTGGTCAAGGCCGCACACCTCGTGTGATTCAAAAGGCCTTAGATAAAGGTGCCTCTTTAGCTTCTTTCGAAATCTAATTTCATTATCAACTATGTAGAACCCATTTTTTATGGGTTCTCTTTTTTTATTTACCTTGCAAAATATTCATTATGTTAGAAAAGAAAATATTACTGACTGACTGTCCTGATGACAAAGGCTTAATCGCCAAAATCACCAATATTTGTTACAAACATCAATTAAATATCCTTCACAATAATGAGTTCGTTGATTTCGAAACGAAACATTTCTTTATGCGTACCGAATTGGAAGGCATTTTTAACGAAGAAACCTTGTTAGCTGACTTAAATTATAGTTTGCCGTCGGGGACAAATTGCCGCCTAATCAGCGCACAACGTAAACGTATCGTGATTTTAGTGACCAAAGAAGCACACTGTTTAGGTGATATTTTAATGAAAAATTACTACGGTGCATTAGATGTAGAAATTGCGGCAGTAATTGGAAATCACGATAATTTACGCGAATTAGTTGAACGCTTTGATATTCCATTCCATTGCGTCAGTCATGAAGGTCTCTCTCGTGTGGAACACGATAAATTGCTCGCTGAAAAAATTGATGAATATGCACCTGATTATATTGTTTTAGCTAAATATATGCGTGTATTAAATCCGGAATTCGTGGCGCGTTATCCAAATCGTGTGATTAATATTCACCATTCATTCTTACCCGCATTTATTGGGGCAAAACCTTATCAACAAGCCTATGAACGCGGTGTGAAAATTATTGGTGCTACGGCTCACTTTATTAATAATGAATTGGATCAAGGTCCGATTATTATGCAAAACGTGATTAACGTGGATCACACTTACTCTGCCGATGCCATGATGCGTGCAGGCCGAGATGTGGAAAAAACAGTATTAAGTCGTGCGCTTGATCTTGCCTTACATGATCGTATTTTTGTGTATAAAAATAAAACGGTGGTCTTGTAATGAAAGCAATCACTTTAGAGCCAATTTCTCGCATTGAAGGTGAGATCAACTTACCTGGCTCGAAAAGTTTATCAAACCGTGCATTATTATTAGCCGCATTAGCTAAAGGCACCACAACAGTCACTAACTTGTTAGACAGTGATGACATTCGCCATATGCTAAACGCCCTTAAAGCTTTAGGTGTAAATTACCAACTTTCTGAAGACAAAACTTGCTGTGAAGTTGAAGGCTTAGGTGGTGCATTTCAGGTTGAAAATGGCTTGTCACTGTTTCTCGGCAATGCCGGCACAGCTATGCGCCCTTTGACGGCGGCGCTTTGTTTAAAAGGTAACACCGAAGGCGAAGTCATTTTGACCGGTGAGCCACGTATGAAAGAGCGCCCAATCAAACATTTGGTAGATGCACTTCTTCAAGCGGGCGCTGATGTTCGTTATTTAGAAAATGACGGTTACCCGCCAGTTGCGATTCGTAATCAAGGGATTAAAGGTGGCATGATTAAAATTGACGGTTCTATTTCTTCTCAATTTTTGACCGCACTTTTAATGGCTGCACCTCTTGCTGAAGGCGATTTAGATATCCATATTGTGGGTGATTTAGTTTCAAAACCTTATATTGATATCACCCTCGCGATGATGAAAGATTTTGGTGTTTCAGTTGAAAATCAACATTATCAAGTGTTTAAAGTGAAAGGTAACCAGTCCTATTTCTCACCAGGTAAATATATGGTAGAAGGTGATGCTTCATCTTCCTCTTATTTCCTTGCCGCCGCTGCGATTAAAGGCAACGTAAAAGTGACGGGAATTGGCAAACATTCCATTCAAGGCGACCGCCTATTTGCTGATGTGCTAGAAAAAATGGGAGCTAAAATCACTTGGGGTGAAGATTTTATTCAAGCAGAACAAGCTGAGCTCCATGGCATTGATATGGATATGAACCACATTCCTGATGCAGCCATGACAATAGCGACAACCGCTTTATTTGCAAAGGGTGAAACCGTTATTCGCAACATTTATAACTGGCGTGTGAAAGAGACCGATCGCCTTTCAGCTATGGCTGCTGAGCTACGAAAAGTCGGTGCAGAAGTTGAAGAAGGCGAGGATTTTATTCGCATTCAACCGCTTGCCCTTTCTCAATTTAAACATGCCGAAATTGAGACCTATAACGATCACCGAATGGCAATGTGCTTTGCGTTGATTGCATTATCGGATACCCCCGTCACGATTTTAGATCCAACATGTACGGCTAAAACGTTCCCAACATTCTTCGATGAATTTGAGAAACTAAGTATTCGAAACTAATGCTAAAATAACAAAAGGCGAACAAATTGATGTTCGCCTTTTTCTTTCTAAAAAACACCGTCAAAAATGACCGCACTTTTCATTACTCTGCTGAATTTGGAATTTTATGACGAACCATCCAATAAATAGCTAAAGCTAATACACTACAAGCCAAAATGACCAAAGCAGTTGAATAGAAAATATTGCCTATCCCCACTAATGGTGAAACCACGCCACCTAAAAAGAATGGAGCAAAACCCAATAAAGCAGATGCACTGCCTGCATATTGACGTTCACTTTCCATCGCTAAAGTAGAAATCGCAGGGAAAGTAATGCCCATTAATAACAACATAGCAAAGAAACCAATTTCAACAAATAACCAGTGCGGCTGAATAATTAACACGGCAATGGTATAAAGTGCCGCGGCAACAAAAGCAAATACGCCAATAGCTAAAGCTTGACGATTTGGCATTTTGCTCCCCACATTTGACCCAATCACCAAAGCCGATCCATTTGCACCAAAACATAAACTAAAGGCAAATGAGCTTAAGCCATAGAAGCTTTGTAAAATAAATGGTGAGGCCGCAATATAAGCAAACATTGCGCCAAGTAAAAAGCTTTCAATACCAACATAACTCATAAATAAACGGTTTTTGATAATCACACCAAAGGTTGAGAATGTGGAAAATATTGAACCTTGTAAACGATTTTCGACATTCAAACTTTCTTTTAAACGGAAACAGAAAAGCAAAACAATCACACCAATCAATGCAAGGAAAACAAATACGCCTTTCCAGCTGATGTATTCCAACAATAAACTACCGAGTATTGGTGAAATAATTGGCACGAGTCCGTTAATTGTCATTAATAAACCAAAGAAACGTGTCATTTCACGCCCACGATAAAGATCCGTTGCAACCGCACGAGAAATGACAACACTTCCTGCCGAAGAAAGCCCTTGAATCACACGCAAAACAATCATCGTTTCAATATTTGGTGAAAACACAATTAAAACCGTACTGATAATATAAATGACTAATGAAATAATAAGCGGTTTTTTTCGACCAAATTTGTCACTGAGTGGCCCAAGAAGTAACTGTCCTAGCGCTAAACCAATCATGGCTGTGGTGAGCGTAAGCTGTGTCATTGAGGCATTTGTTTCAAAAAAGCTCGCAAGTTGTGGCAGTGAAGGTAAATAAAGATCCACTACAAATGGTCCAAATGCAGAAAGGACGCCGAGTAATAAAACAAGAAAAAGTTTTGAATTTGCTTTCGCCATGAAAATCCTCAAGAAAAATAAAAATCGAAATAAAAATGAAAGGGCAGATTTTAACTTATATCCGTACAATTAATAAACAAAAAAGCACCGATTATTCGGTGCTTTTGCTCATTACTTCTGAATAGAAGATAAAAATTCTTTGCGAGTTTCGCGATCTTCTAAAAAGACTCCACCGTAGGCTGATGTCACTGTATAACTGTGGGTATCTTTTACCCCACGCGCCTTCACACAGAAATGTGTCGCTTTCACATAAACTGCCACATCATCGGTTTCTAAAATGGTTTGAAATGCCGTTAAAAGCTGTTCAGTTAAACGCTCTTGCACTTGTGGGCGTTGCGCAAAAAACGCCACAATGCGATTGATTTTAGACAAACCAATCACCCAATCTTTTGGATAATATGCCACAGCAACATTGCCATCAATTGTCACAAAATGATGTTCGCAAGTACTGGTCAAGGTGATGTCATTCACTTGCACCATTTCGCTCACTTTCATTTGGTTTTTGATTTTCGTCATTTTCGGGAAATTGGCATAATCCATTCCACTGAAAATTTCATCAATAAACATTTTAGCTAAGCGATTTGGTGTTTCTTCTAGGCTATCATCACGCAGATCTAACCCTATCAATTTCATCACTTCACGCATATGCGAAGCAATCGCCTCACGGCGCTCATCTTTACATTGAGTCGGATCAATCATTGGTGTTTCGATGCCTTTGGCTACCAAGGCTCGGCGGACATTTTCCGCATCAGGTGAAATCGCGTTCATTCACTTTCCATTTATAAAAAAATAATGCGGCATTTTAGCAAAAGATGAATTATTCGTAAAATGCGAAAAATCACCCTAATTTATTAATTTCCTTCATATTGTATTTCGGGCTACAATATATCCACTTTTATTCTGATTAACCCAAAGGATTAATTATGTTGCCACTTGAAGATGCCTTGGCGCAAATGCTCCACCAACTTCCCTTCCCAACAAAAACTGAAACGCTAGCTTTAACTGAAGCGGCGGATCGTGTCTGTGCGGAAGATGTGATTTCTCCGATTAATGTGCCTTCTTTTGATAACTCAGCGATGGATGGCTATGCGGTTCGTTTAGCCGATTTACAGCAATCTATGACACTTTCTGTCGCAGGAAAATCTTTTGCGGGTAATCCATTTCAAGGGGAATGGGTAGCACAAAGTGCGGTCAGAATTATGACGGGTGCGATGATTCCTGAAGGCGCTGATGCGGTGGTCATGCAAGAAGAGGTCACCGTCAATGAAGATGGTACAGTTACCTTTGCGGCATTACCTAAAGCCAATCAGAATATTCGTCGCATTGGTGAAGATGTGAAAAAAGGTGATGTGGTCTTACATCAAGGAGATGAGTTAAATACCGTTTCTTTACCTTTGCTCGCCTCATTAGGTATCGCTGAAGTCAAAGCTTACCCACGTTTAAAAGTGGCCGTGCTTTCAACCGGTGATGAATTAGTCCCAGTCGGTCAACCGTTACAAGCAGGACAAATTTACGACACCAATCGTTTCACCGTGAAGTTAATGCTAGAAAAATTAAATTGTGATGTGCTTGATTTCGGTATTCTGCCGGATAACCAAGCAGAATTTGAAGCGGCTTTTGTGAAAGCACAAGCGCAAGCAGATCTGGTTATCACAAGCGGTGGCGTTTCAGTGGGTGAGGCTGACTTCACGAAAACTGTGTTAGAAAAAGTCGGTCAGGTGAATTTCTGGAAAATTGC
The DNA here is from genome assembly GCA_963548985.1 of uncultured Haemophilus sp. GTDB lineage: Bacteria > Pseudomonadota > Gammaproteobacteria > Enterobacterales > Pasteurellaceae > Haemophilus_D. The sequence goes on from CAUUXN010000020.1 coordinate 20,813, forward strand.
GATGAAACCAGGCAAACCATTTGCATTTGGTAAATTAGAAAATGCTTGGTTCTGCGGTTTACCTGGCAATCCGGTTTCTGCATTAGTGACATTCTATCAATTGGTTCAACCGGCTATTGCCAAATTAAGCGGTAAAAAACACCCGAAAAAACAACCGCACTTCCAAGCGATTGCCCAAACCAATTTGAAAAAATCACCAGGACGTTTAGATTTCCAACGTGGTTTCTATCAAATTAATGAAAATGGTCAACTTGAAGTGCA
>CAUUXN010000021.1:0-19096 GCA_963548985.1 uncultured Haemophilus sp.
GTAAAATCCAACCGTTCAATTTGCCATCATTCATTAACTTAACATGAGTGATAGGGTCGTATAAGCGGTCTGCTTTTGGTAAGAAATCGAAACCCCAACCATTTTCTTTGGTTGCTTTATCACCATAGAACGTTTTCATCATACTCACGAAGAATTTCGAGGTATTACGATAGTAGTTCACTTGGTTTGGTACGATATCTTTTGGCGTAATCGCATTAATGTATTGTTCGTAAGACGTATCTTTGTCATTCGGTAAACGCATATAACCAGGTAAAGACATCGGCAATAAGCCCATATCTGTTGTACCTTGTACGTTTGAGTGTCCACGTAATGCATTAATACCGCCTCCTGGCATCCCCATATTACCTAAGAGTAATTGGATCATAGCCATTGAACGAATATTTTGAGTACCGATTGTATGTTCAGTAAAGCCTAACGCATATAAGTGCGTCATGGTTTTATTCGGTGCAGAGGTTTTACCAATTTCTTCACAGATTTGTAAGAAGAGTTTTTGCTTAACACCGGTAATACGTTCAACTATTTCTGGGGTATAGCGAGAAACGTGATCTTTCAAGATATTAATCACACAACGTGGATCTTGTAAGGTCATGTCACGTTTAGCATTACCATTTTCATCAAATTGGTAATTCCATTTAGATTTATCGTAAGTACGTTTTTCTTCATCAAAGCCTACGAATAAACCATCTTCAAATTTGAAACCTTCATCAACTAAGAATGAAGCATTGGTATAGTGTTTAACGTATTCGTGTTGAATTTGGTTAGTTTCCAATAAGTAACGGATCACACCCATTAAGAATGCGATATCAGAACCGGAACGAATTGGTGCATGAAGGTCAGCTACAGAAGCTGTACGGTTAAAGCGAGGGTCAACCACGATGATTTTCGCACCGTTTTTCTTCGCTTCGATCGCCCAACGGAAGCCAACAGGGTGAGCTTCAGCAGGGTTACCACCTTGAACAATAATAAGATTGGCGTTTTTGATGTCAACCCAGTTGTTTGTCATGGCACCGCGACCAAATGATGGAGCAAGACTTGCTACCGTTGGTCCGTGTCAAGTATTCGCTTGGTTACACATCGGCACTATGCCCAACATTCGAACCCATTTATGAGTAAGAAGTGCGGCCTCGTTGCTCATGGCGGAGGCGGTCATAATACCAGTAGAGGTCCAACGGTTAACGGTTTTGCCACTTGCGTCTTTTTCAACGAAGTTCGCATCACGGTCATCTTTTAATAAACGAGAAACGCGTTTGATCGCTTCTTCCCAAGAAAGACGAACCCATTTGTCCGAACCCGGTGCTCGATATTCAGGGTATAATGCACGGCTTTCACTATTAACATAGTCTAACGCGCCCGCACCTTTAGGACATAATGCCCCACGGCTTACCGGATGGTCTGGGTCACCTTCAAGGTGGAATAATTTAGAACGGGTATTGGTGCCTGTATGGCTGCTTAAAGCATCGTAAGGTTTGCCTGTGCTATATAACAACATACCACAGCTCACTGCACAATATGTACAGGTGTTACGGGATTCAAAAGCCCGTAATAATTTGTATTCACGTGGTGCCGCTAAGACAGATGATGGTGCAAAACCCAACATTGCCGCAGACGTCCCCGCCATACCACCTGCACAGATCTTAAAGAACTTACGTCTAGAGACCTGCATAATCACTCCTTCATAACGGCGAACCGTTAAGATATTTCGATAGTATAAATTCGTATAGATAATTTATTTGATTTCGTTAAAATAACGTATCAACCATTAAATTGATTATAACAATGACCAATTTAAACGGAGTCGATTTTAACTATTTTTTAACCGAAAATCTATAATCAAAACTTGTTATAATCGCTTTAAAACTTGAGCTAGATCACAAAACAAACATTTTTTGTTAAAAAAAAGTAACATTTTTACAACAGTCATTTTATTGGGAAAAAATAATGCACTGGATAATCCAAAAAACAATTAATTTTTTAAAAAAAACATCTGAAAATCCGACCGCACTTTTAGTGGAAAAACAAGATAGTTTGGCTGCGGAAGTCCCTGTTTCACTTGTCTATAATGGTATTGCACATACCGTCATGATGTGCTCTCCCCAAGATTTAGAGGATTTTGCTTTAGGCTTTTCATTAGCGGAAGGTATTATTGAGAAAAAAGCGGATATTTATGGCATAGATGTGGTGGAAGTATGCAATGGCATTGAAGTGCAAATTGAATTATCTAGCCGTCAATTTGTAGCATTAAAAGATCATCGCCGTACATTAACAGGTAGAACAGGATGTGGCATTTGCGGCACAGAACAAATCTCACAAGTTTATAAAAAATTGCCGAAATTAGACCGCACTTTCCAATTTAATTTAAATTTATTAGATGGCTGTTTAGAACAATTACAAGCTAATCAAGAACTCGGGAAAGAAACAGGTGCAACACATGCTGCGGCTTTTTTTGATTTATCCGGCAATTTACTGGCGATTCGAGAGGATGTCGGGCGGCATGTAGCGCTAGATAAGTTAATCGGCTGGCATGCTAAACAGGATCAACCGCAAGGATTTGTACTTGTTTCAAGCCGAGCCAGTTATGAAATGGTTCAAAAATCGGTCGCTTGTGGTATCGAGTTACTTGTCGCGATTTCTGCTGCGACAGATCTTGCTGTCAATATGGCTGAACAACACAATCTTTCCCTTATCGGCTTTGCTCGCCCAGGAAAAGCCAATATTTATTCTGGGAAAGAGCGGTTGGTTTTAGCTTAAGTTTTATCTATTAAAAAGTGCGGCCAAAAACATTCTTATTTTTGACTGCACTTTTTTTTATTCCGTTTATTCTTTTGGCGATTTACCCTCTAAGAGTACTTCAGAAACCCAACGTTGAGTCAGGCGTTTGCCTTCTTGATCTGTACCAAATTTCATAAAATCAATATCCACCAGTTTTAATTTGCTAGCAGGTAGGAAACCTGGTGCAGGTTCTGCATGGATATTGGTTGGAAGTTGATAAGAATCTGATTCTTTCCATGGAATTTCTTGGGCTTCTTTGCTTAGCACAAAATCCATAAACAGTTTGGCATTATCAAGATTTCTAGCTCCTTTAATGATGCTTGCCCCGCCTAAAGAATAGCCCACGCCTTCGCATGGTAAAATGCCTTCAACTGGTGCACCATTTTTCTTCTCACGCGGATAAACCAACATAAAACCTAAATCAATCGCCACGGTACCGTTAGCCAAATAGTTGCTGGCAAGGCCTGTTTTGGTATGTTGCATGAGATTTGGTTCTAGTTTCTTCAGATAGTCAAAGGCTTTTTCTTCTCCCCATAATGTGGAAAAAGTACTGATAAGTGAGTAACCAGTACCGGAAACACGAGGGTCAGGGTATTGAATGTAACCTTTATATTCTGGTTTTATCAAGTCTGCATAGCATTTTGGGGTAGGAATATTTAATTCTTTCAATTTTTTAGTATTGACCCCAATACCTAGTTCCATTAAGTAAATCACAGAAGTGAAATTACCGCGTTGATCCATTAAAGATTTAAATTGTGGCATGATGTCTTTTTGTAATGGGGAACGATAGGATTCAAGCAAGCCTAACTCTGCGGCTTGAAGATGGGGTTCAATGGTGCCACCAAACCAGAAATCAGCTTGTGGGTTTTCTTTTTCAGCTTTAATTTTGCCTAATACGACGCCTGTACTATTACGTACAAATTGTGCATCTACATTGTATTTTTTACTAAAGGCTTGAGTGACTTTTTCGCATACAACGTTTTGTACGCTGCAATAGACAGTGAGTTTACCTTCAGCCTGTGCGTGAGATGTGAAGGCGAGAGCCGCAAGGGTAGAAAGTGCGGTTAATTTTAGTGTTGTTTTAATTGACATTGTGTCTCCTTTAACTTCGTCAATATTTAGTAATTATTTGATATTGCTAATATAAAGGGGAGGAGTAAATTTGTAAATATCAGGTTGTTTAAAAATATAATTCCCACTATAATCCCTGTAAATTTAACCAGATTAAAATAAGAGCGATGGATATTTCAGAATTACTTGATGGCTTGAATGATAAACAACGTGAAGCAGTGGCAGCACCACTTGGTAATTACCTTGTGCTTGCTGGTGCAGGAAGTGGTAAAACTCGTGTATTGACTCATCGTATTGCTTGGTTGATTGCCGTAGAAAATATTTCTGAAGGCAGCATTATGGCGGTAACCTTTACCAATAAAGCCGCTGCTGAAATGCGCCATCGTATTCAAGATACCTTATCTAAACATTCTCAATCGAATCTATTTGGTATGTGGATTGGCACATTCCATAGCATTGCCCATCGATTATTACGCGCTCACCATTTAGATGTAAACTTGCCACAAGATTTCCAGATTTTGGATTCTGAAGACCAACTTCGTTTAGTAAAACGCTTGATGAAATTGCACAATTATGATGATAAAGCATTTCCACCCAAACAAGCGTGCTGGTATATCAATAATAAAAAAGATGAAGGTTTAAGACCGCAAGATATTAATGATTTTGGTGATCGTCAGGAAAAAGAGTGGATTAAGATTTATCAAATTTATCAAGATACTTGTGATCGTGCAGGCTTGGTGGATTTTGCTGAATTGTTAATTCGTGCGTATGAATTATTTGCTAAAAAGCCTGTGATTTTGCAACGCTATCAGCAACGTTTTCAGCACATTTTGGTGGATGAGTTTCAAGATACCAATAAAATCCAATATGCCTGGATCAAAATTCTTGCCGGTAATACGGGTAAAGTGATGATTGTGGGCGATGATGACCAATCCATTTATGGATGGCGTGGTGCGCAAGTCGAAAATATTCAAAAATTCCTAAAAGATTTCAACGCTGAAACTATTCGTTTGGAGCAAAATTATCGTTCTACCGGCAATATTCTGAAAAGTGCCAACCAACTTATTTCGAATAATAGTGATCGCCTCGGTAAGAATTTATGGACCGACGGTGAAATGGGGGAGCCAGTAGGTATTTATGCAGCATTTAATGAATTAGATGAGGCAAAATTTGTGGCGTCTCAAATCCAAAATTGGGTAGATGACGGTGGGAAATTAGATGATTGTGCTGTTTTATATCGTAGTAATAGCCAATCTCGTGTTATTGAAGAAGCCTTGATTCGTTGCCAAATTCCTTATCGGATTTATGGCGGGATGCGATTTTTCGAACGCCAAGAAATTAAAGATGCATTGGCGTATTTACGCTTAATTAATAATCGTCAAGATGACGCCGCGTTTGAACGTGTGATTAATACGCCTACGCGTGGTATTGGTGATCGTACTTTAGATGTGTTACGAAATTTAACCCGTGAACGTCAAATAACCTTATGGCAAGCAGTGCAAGTGGCCACACAAGAAAATATGCTAACGGGACGCGCTTCAACCGCATTGCTTCGTTTCCAAGAGTTGATTAATTCTTTACAGGTGGATACAGCCGAAATGCCACTGTTTGCACAAACTGATTTCGTGATTAAACATTCTGGCTTATACGATATGTATAAACAGGAAAAAGGCGAGAAAGGTGAAGTCCGTATTGAAAACTTAGAAGAATTGGTGACGGCAACCCGTGAATTTATCAAACCCGATGAAGCCGAGGATATGACCGATCTTACCGCCTTTTTAACTCATGCTTCTTTAGAAGCGGGAGAAGAGCAGGCTTCACCGCATCAATCTTGTGTGGAAATGATGACCTTACACTCAGCAAAAGGCTTGGAATTTCCGCGCGTATTTATGGTGGGGGTAGAAGAGGGCGTATTCCCAAGTTTCCGTTCATTTGAAGAGCCTGGTCGTTTGGAGGAAGAACGCCGTCTTGCTTATGTGGGCATTACTCGAGCGAAGCAAAAACTTACTATTTGTTATGCTGAAAGTCGTCGTGTTTACACGAAAGAAGAACGCCATTTACCTTCGCGTTTTATTGCAGAATTGCCATCAGAGTGCATTCAAGAAATCCGTTTACGCGGAACAGTCACCCGAGCATTAAACCAAGCGAAAGTAGGGAGTTTAAGCACGAGTTTGCCAGAAAATGAATGGAAAATGGGGCAAAAAGTGAAACATGAAAAGTTTGGTTTTGGCACTGTTATAAACGTTGAAGGCTCAGATAATAACACCCGTTTACAAATTGCTTTCCAAGCTCAAGGAATTAAGTGGTTGATTGCACATTTGGCAAAATTAGAAAAAGTGCGGTAGAATCGGGAGGATTTTATTGCAACGAGTATGAATATTGATGTTTATGCTCAAGGTGCCAAGTGCGAAAGCATTCGAAGAAATGACCGCACTTTTATCATGTGGGAAGTAGATGTTTAAATTTATTTTAAAACGTATTTTGATGGTGATTCCTACCTTTATCGCCATCACTTTTGTGACTTTTGCGCTCATTCATTTTATTCCGGGGGATCCCGTGGAGATCATGATGGGAGAGCGAGGTTTAACGCCAGAAGTTCATCAACAAATGATGAAACAACTTGGTCTCGATTTACCGTTGTATCAGCAATATTTCAATTATATTGGTAATGTAATACAAGGCGATTTTGGTGAATCATTCCGTACTCAACAACCTGTTCTGACTGAGTTTTTCACACTTTTCCCTGCCACGTTTGAATTGGCTTTCTTTGCACTATTTTGGTCATTAATTGCCGGCATTACGCTAGGAACGATTGCTGCCGTCAAGAAAGATAGCTGGATTTCTCATACCGTGACAGCTATGTCATTAACGGGTTATTCCATGCCAATTTTCTGGTGGGGATTAATTTTGATCTTATATGTTTCACCTTGGTTAGATTTACCACAAGGGGGACGTTTAGAAGATAGCTTCTGGATCGATACACCAACCGGTTTTATGTTAATCGATACTTGGCTTTCAGGCGTGCCAGGCGCCTTTGTAAATGCCATTAAGTCATTGATTCTACCATCTATTGTACTAGGTACCATTCCACTTGCGGTGATTACCCGAATGACACGTTCTTCGATGTTGGAAGTGTTAGGTGAAGATTATATTCGTACAGCGAAAGCCAAAGGCTTAAGTTATACCCGAATTGTGATTGTTCATGCGCTACGTAATGCACTGATCCCTGTTGTGACCGTGGTGGGATTGATTGTAGGACAGTTATTATCCGGTGCAGTTTTAACCGAAACAATTTTCTCATGGCCGGGTATTGGTAAATGGATTATTGATGCGATTTCTAATCGTGATTATCCAGTCTTACAAGGCGCTGTGTTGATTATCGCTACAATTATTATTGTGGTGAATTTGACGATCGATTTACTTTATGGCGTGGTAAACCCACGTATTCGCCATCAATAAGGAGCCTTATTAATGACGGAACAAACTTTATCTATTGAAACGATTGCGCCTCGCACACCGTTGCAGGAGTTTTGGTTTTATTTCAAACAAAATAAAGGGGCGGTGATTGGGCTCACTTTTATTCTTGTCGTAGCATTAATCAGTATTTTTGCTCCTTGGATTGCACCTTTTGATCCTATAGAACAAAATCGTTCAGCGCTATTGTTACCGCCTGCGTGGTATGAAGGCGGAAATTCAGCTTATTTACTGGGTACGGATGACATTGGTCGAGATATTCTTTCTCGCATTATTTATGGTACGCGCATTTCTGTTTTTGCAGGTTTCATTATTGTCATTTTATCTTGCATTTTAGGTACGAGTCTTGGCTTGCTTGCAGGCTATTATGGTGGAGCATTAGATACATTAATTGTTCGTTTCATTGATATCATGTTGGCTATCCCAAACTTGCTTTTAACCATTGTGGTGGTGTCAATTTTAGAGCCCTCTTTAACGAATGCGACGTTGGCGATTGCCGTGGTATCCATTCCAAGTTATGTGCGTTTAACACGTGCGGCGGTATTGAATGAGAAAAACAGAGATTATGTCACTTCTTCACGAGTGGCGGGAGCTAGCGTATTACGTTTAATGTTTATTGTGATTTTACCGAATTGTCTTGCACCGCTTATCGTGCAAATGACGATGGGAATTTCTAACGCGATTTTAGAGCTAGCAACCTTAGGTTTCTTAGGTATCGGCGCAAAACCACCAACACCGGAATTGGGCACTATGTTATCTGAATCACGTAGCTTTATGCAGGCAGCAAACTGGTTGGTTACCATTCCAGGTTTAGTAATTTTATCGCTTGTTTTAGCATTTAACTTAATGGGTGACGGGTTGCGTGATGCACTCGATCCAAAATTAAAACAATAGGGGGCAGAATGGCATTATTAGATGTAAAAGAGCTTTCTGTTCACTTTGGTGATGAAAAAGCACCTTTTAAAGCGGTGGATCGTATTAGCTACCAAGTCAATCAAGGCGAAGTATTAGGTATTGTCGGCGAGTCAGGTTCAGGGAAATCAGTAAGTTCCCTTGCTGTGATGGGCTTAATTGATTTTCCTGGGCGTGTTTCAGCGAAAGGGCTAGAATTTGAAGGAAAAGATCTCTTAAGCTTACCGCCAAAAGAAAAGCGGGAATTAGTTGGGGCAGATATTGCCATGATCTTCCAAGACCCGATGACAAGCTTAAATCCTGCTTATACAGTAGGTTTCCAAATTATGGAAGCGATTAAGGCGCATCAAGGCGGCAGCAAAAAAGAACGTCGTGAACGCACCTTAGAGCTATTACGTTTAGTCGGTATTCCTGATCCTGAATCACGTATTGATGTTTATCCGCATCAGCTTTCTGGTGGGATGAGCCAACGCGTTATGATTGCTATGGCGATTGCATGTAAACCGAGATTACTCATTGCAGATGAACCAACCACCGCACTGGATGTGACTATTCAAGCTCAAATTGTAGATTTGTTGCTTGAGTTACAGCAAAAAGAATGTATGTCGTTGATTCTGATCACGCACGATCTTGCGTTAGTTGCAGAAGCGGCACATCGTATTATTGTGATGTATGCAGGACAAGTAGTGGAAGAAGGACGAGCAGAAGATATTTTCCGTGAACCCAAACATCCTTATACTCAAGCGTTATTGCGTTCTTTACCTGAGTTCGCAGAAGGTAAATCTCGTTTGCAATCTTTACCTGGTGTGGTGCCAGGTAAATACGATCGCCCACAAGGTTGTTTGTTAAATCCACGATGTCCGTATGCGACCGATCTTTGTCGAAGTGTTGAACCTGAATTGCGTCAAATAGGAAATCGACAAGTAAAATGTCACACCCCATTAAATGCCCAAGGAGAACCTAGCAATGTCTAATGTCGCACAAGAAAATGCACCATTGCTCAATGCCATTGGGCTGAAGAAATATTATCCTGTCAAAAAAGGGATGTTTGCTAAAACACAGCAAGTGAAAGCATTAGATGGTGTGTCTTTTTCCTTAGAACGTGGTAAAACCCTTGCGGTGGTAGGCGAGTCTGGTTGTGGTAAATCCACACTAGGCCGTCTTTTGACGATGATAGAAGAACCGACAGAAGGTGAGTTGTACTACAACGGGCAAAATTTCTTAGAGAATGATCACGAAACGAAAGCATTGCGCCGTCAGAAAATCCAAATAGTGTTTCAAAACCCTTATGCATCACTAAATCCGCGTAAGAAAATCGGCACAATTTTGGAAGAACCTTTAGTCATTAATACGAATTTATCAGCTAAAGAACGTAAACAAAAAGTATTGTCCATGATGGCAAAAGTGGGATTACGTGCAGAGTTTTATGATCGCTATCCACATATGTTTTCGGGTGGACAACGCCAACGTATCGCGATTGCTCGTGGTTTAATGCTTGATCCTGACGTGGTTGTAGCGGATGAACCTGTTTCAGCGTTAGACGTATCTGTTCGTGCGCAAGTGCTGAATTTGATGATGGATTTGCAAGCTGAGCTAGGTTTATCTTATGTCTTTATTTCCCATGATCTTTCGGTAGTTGAGCATATTGCTGATGAGGTGATGGTGATGTATTTAGGTCGCTGTGTTGAAATGGGCACAAAAACACAGATCTTTAATAATCCTCAGCACCCTTATACACAAGCGTTGCTTTCGGCGACACCGAGATTATCGCCTGAATTACGTCGTCAGCGGATTAAATTAAAGGGTGAATTACCAAGCCCGATTAATCCACCAAAGGGGTGTGCATTTAATCCACGTTGCTGGAAAGCGACCGATAAATGTCGAAATGAACAGCCTAAATTGGAAAAATATCCTGATGGTAAGTTAATTGCTTGTTTCCATCTCGATTAGAAAGAGAAAAGAAAATGACCGCACTTGTTGATTAAGTGCGGTCATTTTTTTAGAGGTTTTGAGTACGATAGCGGAAATTGAAGAAGACAAAGATGCCAAGTGCAATCATCGCTAATGCTGCCCCCGTAAAGCCAATATATTCAAGACCGACATGACGAGCGATTTGGTTACCAAACAGTGCACCTGCACCGATACCCGCATTGAAAATACCGGAATAAATGGCACTTGCGACATCCGTTGCATCAGGAGCAAGTTGAAGTACGCGCATTTGTAAGGCGAGCCCGATACAAGAGATGCCAATACCCCAAATAAAGGCAAGGGAAAACATCGTGACTGTATAACTTGCAGAAACAAGCATAAAGGCTAAAGAGACTGCCAATAAAATCATTGCCGTACTGATAAATTGGGTTGGACCAAAACGGTATAAGCGGTTAAAGATCACACTTGCGGTAATGCCAGAAACCCCAAATACCAACAAAATTATTGTCGCAAGATTTGGATCGAGCTCGCCGATTTGAACCATAAAGGGTTCAATGTAGGTATAAGCGGTAAAGTGCGCAGAAACAATGATTACCGTTGTGGCATAAAGTCCAATCAATAATGGACGTTTTGCTAAAATAGGCAAACTAGATAAAGAGCCGGCATTTTTACTTGGTAGATTTGGTAATAAACGCATAATAAATACCATTACAACCAAAGCTAATGCGGCAATAATGGCGAAAGTAATCCGCCAACCAACTAATTGACCGACTAAACGGCCTAATGGTAAGCCTAAAATAGTCGCAAGGGATGTACCGATAGCGAGCATACCAATTGCTTGTGTTTTCTTATTCTTCGGTGCCACACGCATCACTAATGATGCGGTAATTGCCCAGAAGAGTGAATGCGCTACCGCAATACACATACGAGAAATGAGAAGAATCCAATAATTCCACGCAATGACCGAGATAATATGGCCGATGATAAAAATTACAAAAAGTTTCAGCAATAAGCCTTTACGTTCCATATCGCCTGTCGCGAGCATGGCGGGTAAAGACATAATCATAACCGTCCAAGCATAAACGGTCATCATTAAACCCACATCGGAGCTTTGCATATCAAAACTTTGTCCGATATCGGTGAGTAACGCAACTGGCACAAATTCCGTGGTATTAAAAATAAAAGCGGCGCAAGCCATGATAACTACGCGCCAAAATTGAGTTTTTTCTGCTTTTTGGTAAAACGACATTATTTTAATTTCTCTTTAATTAATTCTTTCAATTGATGACGAAAGTTTTGGTCAATATTCACCTTATACTGTGGTGAGTAGCAACTATCGAAAAAGCGAATAGGCAATGCCAGCTTTTTGTATTTTTCGTTAGTGGATCTTAAGGTTAAATTGACATCACATTGTACATTATCTAAATCAATGGCTCCAGAACCATCCGCTAAAAGTGCGGTTGTTTTTAAGTTTATTTTATCGACTTTGAGTAAATGATTTTCGAATGAAAGACTTGATTCAAAACGCTCATAAGGCGTGTTCATATTTCTACTTGCGGTTAAATCGCTGTTGTAATTAATTGGTAAATACTGCGCTGCCATATCTAGTAGATTAAGTCCTAAAAGTTCACCATCACGTGCATTAAAATCAAATTTCCCTTGAGCTAATTCTGAATTTGCAAAAGCTAATTGAACATTAAAATCACTTGTGCCCGTCATGGTTTGAGGAAAATTAAGTAACGCTAACAACTGTGTTAACGGAAAATTTTTACCAGAAAAATTGACCGCACTTTTTTGCAGATAGCTACTAAATTTGAGTACGGCAAGACAATTCGTGGTGCATATCGGTCGAATGTAACCAATGGCAAGTTTCTGTGGTTTCGTTAAATCAGCATGAATTTCAATATAGCCTAATTTTTGCTGATTGAATTGCACATCATCAAATTGAATAAGTGATTCACCTTCCTGACGAAGGGCGATATTTCCTTTGTTAAAAAGAAAATCAAAGGTTGCGGTGTTGCCATAAATAGGTTTTTCAAGGTTCACCCAAATATGGTTGCTACCATTAAAAGTAAGCTCTTTTTTTAAAAATTGTTTGAGTGCAAAATCTGAAAATGCCATGCGGATATTGGCTGAATTCAATGCATTTTCAGTAAAGCGAGCTTGCTGAATTTGAATTTCGTCAATCGTTGGATTCCCAAAAACGAGTGAAATAAAAGGTAATTTTCCTTCAATTTTTTGTGCAGAAATAGCGTGATATTTAACCTTTTCTAAGGAAATAACAGGCTGTGGAAAGAGGCTAATACTTACCGTTTCAAGTTGAATATCTCGTTTCGTCAGTTGTTCGGTCAAAAGACTCTTAGCTTGTTGAAGTTGAACATAAAAAAAAGCAAAGATCGCAAACAGCACGATCAAAAGGCTAATTGCGATCTTTTTCATTGATTAATCCTCATTAATTCGGCTAGCCACCGCATTTTGCTGATGTTTATATTTGGCATCTTTACGGCTAGTGTAAGGGCGCGCTGCCGGGCCACTTAACACTTCAAAACTCAATGCACCAATCACCATATTTGGACGCAATGCTAAAGGTAATTTGCCCGAGTTGTAGAATTCCAACACAATTTTCCCTTCCCAACCTGGATCAATACGATGAGCGGTAACATGTACCATTAAGCCTAAACGAGCAAGTGAAGAACGACCATCTAACCAACCGATAATATTGGCTGGGAGTTTCACAGACTCCAATGTGGTTGCTAATGCCAACATACCAGGGTGTAAGAAGAAGGCTTCATCATCACCGATAATAATTTCGTCACTCATCACTGATTCAAGTTGAGCAGAGACTTCTTCTTTCGGGCCACTTAAATCAATATAAGGTGCGGAATGTTCACGAAATACGCGAAATGAATTGCCTAAACGCACATCAATGGTTGCCCCATTGATTTTGTCATTTTCAGGACGAGGCGTTAAAGAAATAATGCCATCATCTAGATAGCGTTCGATATCGGTATCGCAAAGACGCATGATTTTTCCTATTTTTGGTTTAATAAATGAAGAATTTGAGCTTTTAACATATTAATCGCAATACGGTTTTTACCACCGCGGGGAATCACGATATCCGCATATTGTTTTGATGGCTCAATAAATTGCAAGAACATTGGACGAACGGTTGCACGATATTGGTCAATGACAGATTGTAATGAACGACCACGCTCTTCCATATCACGTTGTAAACGGCGGATAAAACAAATATCTAATGGCGTATCCACGAACACAGAAATATCGGCTAATTGGCGAACTCGCTCATCAGTAAGCAATAAGATCCCTTCTAAAATCACAATTTTTTTCGGCGTGAAGTGTTTGGTTTCGCCTGTTCTGGTGTGATCAACATAACTGTAGACAGGAATATCAACGGCAGTTCCGTTTTTTAAGTCTTTTAAGTGTTGAATGAGTAAATCTCTGTCCATTGAACTCGGGTGGTCATAGTTGGTTTTTACTCGCTCACTCATCTCTAAATGGCTTTGATCTTTATAGTAGCTGTCTTCAGCAATAATGCCGATTTCTTCACAACCTAAGTCGTTACAAAGTTCTTTATGAACGGTGGAAGCAATGGAGCTTTTGCCTGAAGCGGATGCTCCCGTGATAGCGATGATAATACAAGATGAGTCTGACATAGAACGTCCTCAAAAACGGAAGGTAAAAATTACAAGGATTATAAAGAAAAATCAGTTTAAATTCATCTTTCTTTTTTTATTTAAATTTTTTAAATTTGTGAAGTAGTTCACGGAATTTTTTTTCGTTTTCGCTTACGATGTGCTCGTTTTTTATTATTTCATCAGTGTTATTTATGAGGAGTGTACGATGAAAATGAATAAAATTTCTCTCTCTATTTCAACCGCACTTTTAGCTGCAGGCTTCATGACATCATCAGCTGTTAATGCTCAAGGGCGTTTAGTGGTGTATTGTAGTGCGACTAACATTCTTTGTGAAACGACAACCAAAGCCTTTGGCGAAAAATATGATGTGAAAACCTCATTTATTCGCAACGGTTCAGGCAGTACTTTTGCAAAAGTTGAAGCGGAAAAAAATAACCCACAAGCAGACGTTTGGTTTGGGGGGACATTTGACCCTCAAGCACAAGCGGCAGAGTTGGGTTTAATCGAACCTTATAAATCTAAACATATTGATGAAATTGTTGAACGTTTCCGTGATCCAGCGAAAACCAAAGGACATTATGTCTCTGCGATTTACATGGGGATCTTAGGTTTTGGTGTGAATACCGAGCGTTTAGCAAAATTAGGTATTAAAGAAGTACCAAAATGCTGGAAAGATTTAACTGATCCTCGCTTAAAAGGCGAAGTGCAAATTGCTGACCCACAAAGTGCAGGTACAGCATACACTGCGTTGGCTACTTTCGTTCAACTTTGGGGCGAAGAAAAAGCCTTTGATTTCTTAAAAGCATTACATCCAAACGTATCGCAATACACCAAATCAGGTGTCACTCCATCTCGTAATGCGGCACGTGGTGAAACTGCGGTAGGTATCGGTTTCTTACACGATTACGCACTTGAAAAACGTCAAGGTGCGCCGTTGGAATTAGTGGTACCTTGTGAAGGTACGGGCTACGAGTTAGGTGGCGTAAGTATCTTAAAAGGTGCGCGTAACATCGATAACGCAAAATTATTCGTGGATTGGGCATTATCTAAAGAAGGTCAAGAGTTAGCGTGGAAACAAGGTGACTCTTTACAAATCTTAACTAACACCACAGCGGAACAATCACCAACTGCGTTTGATCCAAATAAACTTAACCTCATCAATTATGACTTTGAAAAATACGGTGCAACCGAACAACGCAAAGCCTTAATTGAAAAATGGGTTCAAGACGTTAAATTAGCGAAATAATGTTTAAAGTGCGGTTGAAAAACATGAGATTTTTTGACCGCACTTTTACCATTTTAGCCCCACTAGATAGATTTTTACGTGGGTTTCTACGATGAGCGTATTAGCTCATCTTATTTTATAAACACAGGAGTGGACCAATGAAAATGTCTAACGTTGCTTTAGCACTTTCTGGTGTTGTATTTGGTGGCGTGTTGCTAAGCTCTCACGCATCTGCTGCAGAAGGTCGTTTAGTGGTTTATTGTAGTGCACAAAATACGATGTGCGAGCAAGAAACCATGGCTTTTGAGAAAAAATACGGAATCAAAACTAGTTTTATCCGTGGTGGTACAGGCACAATTTTAGCCAAAATTGATGCTGAGAAAGACAACCCTCAAGGGGATGTGTGGTATGGCGGTACGCTTGATCCGCATTCTCAAGCGGGTGAAATGGGCTTACTTGAAGCGTATAAGTCACCAAATCTTGCACAAATTCCTGAACAGTTTAGAGACCCAGCTAAAATTAAAGGCAACTATTCCTCCGCGATTTATCTCGGTGTATTAGGCTTCGGTATTAACCCAGAACGTTTGAAAAAACTCAATTTGCCGACACCAAAATGTTGGAAAGATCTAGCCGATCCTGCGTACCGTAATGAGATCCAAGCAGCTGATCCACAAAGTTCTGGAACAGGTTATACACAATTAGCCACCTATATCCAACTTTGGGGCGAGGATGAAGCATTCAAATATCTCAAAGAACTCAATAAAAACGTTTCCCAATATACCAAATCCGGTAACACCGCAACCCGTAATACAGCGCGTGGTGAAACCGCAATCGGAATTGGTTTTTTACATGAATATTCTTTAGAGAAAGCAAAAGGCGCACCAGTTGAATTAGTTGTTCCTTGCGAAGGTACAGGCTATGAAATTGGTGGCGTGAGCATTATTAAAGGTGCAAGAAACCTTGAAAATGCGAAATTATTTGTGGATTGGGCATTATCAAAAGAAGCGCAAGAGTTAACCTGGAAAAAAGGGGAAGCGTATTCTATTTTAACCAATAGCACCGCTGAGCAATCGCCTTATGCGCTCGATTTTAAATCCATCAATTTAATTAATTATGATTTTGACAAATACGGCTCAAGTGATTTACGTAAACGTTTGATCACAAAATGGGTTGATGATGTTAAATTAGCAAAATAATGATGTATACATAGCGAAATAATAGCTATTATATTATTTCGCTTTTTTTCTTTTATGCGAGGTTGTATGAACGCAAATAAACTTCCTATTATCCAATCAGCGAACTTTTGGATAATTCTTGCAGTGATTGCATTTCTTCTTCTGCCTTCCCACGCTTTAGATTATGGCTTGTTTGAAAGCACAAGCGATGAATACCTAGGTGCAATGGGGTGGTCTTCATTAAATATTACGGCATTATGGTTTTTACCGGTTCTTTTATACGGATTGATGCCACTTCTTAAATTGCCTAAGGATACACAAGCGAAAGCAGAGCTATATCTTATTGCAGCAGCGACATTATTTATCTTTGTCAGTGCAACAATTTGTAAAGTCAGCATGGGTTATTCAGTGATTGTATTAATCGCCAGTTTAACCGCATTAGCAACATTTTCCTTCGCAAAATTAAAAGTGATGCAAGGGGATAAATTTATTATCGCCTCTTTACTTTGCATTATCTTATTAATTTTCTTCTTCATCGTTTACCCGACATTGGCGATCTTTGTCTCCATGTTCTATGACGGTGATACTTTTGCACCACAACAAGTAATGCGAATCCTAACTCAAAGCTATATTGTACGTGTTATTAGTAACTCGCTATTCTTATCAGGCTTTGTAGGCATTGTATCAACGATTTTCGGTTTGGCATTTGCGCTTTATACCACCCGTATTGCACGTAGAACGGCATTCATTGGTAAAATTTTCTCTATTTTACCTATCGTAACTCCACCATTCGTTGTGGGTTTAGGGGTAACATTGATGCTTGGTCGTTCTGGTTATGTGACTGAGTTCTTAGCTTCAACATTTGGATTTGAGAACCACAACTGGTTATACGGTTTTAACGGGATTGCCATTGCGCAGATTCTTGCATTTGCACCGATTTCATTCATGATTTTAGATGGAGCATTAAAATCGGTTCATCCATCAATTGAAGAAGCCTCTTACACCTTGCGTGCAAATCGTTACCAAACTTTCTTCAATATCATTTTCCCATTACTACGTCCGGCATTGGCAAACTCATTCTTAATCGTGTTTATCCAATCCTTAGCGGACTTTAGTAACCCGTTAGTATTGGGTGGTAGCTTTGACGTAATTGCAACACAAATCTACTTCTATATCGCAGGTTCACAATTAGATTATGCTTCAGCAAGTACGTTAGGTTCGATGCTTTTAATCTTCTCATTAGCCGTATTTATCATCCAATATATTTGGATTGGTAACCGTTCTTATGTAACCGTTTCAGGTAAATCCTATCGCGGTGACGTACAAGATTTACCAACCGGCTTAAAATATACCATCATCGGTATGCTTGGTTTCTGGGTACTCTTTAACTTAGCGTTATACGGCAGTATTTTCTACGGTAGTTTCACCGTAAACTGGGGTGTGGATTACACCTTAACCTTGAGAAACTATGCGATGTTATTCGGCCAAGGTTTAAGCGATGGGGCATGGCCATCATTGATTAATACCTTAATCTATGCAGGAATTGCCGCACCATTGACCGCACTTTTCGGTTTATTAATTGCCTATATTGTGGTGCGTAAAGATTTCCAAGGTAAAAAATCCCTTGAGTTCTTAACTATGCTTTGTTTTGCGGTACCAGGAACCGTTGCAGGGGTATCTTATATTTTAGCCTTTAACAATGCGCCACTTTACATTACAGGTACAAGCATTATCGTGATCATTTCAATGGTGATGCGTGATTTACCAATCGGTATGCGTGCAGCCATCGCAGGTCTTGGTCAATTAGATAAATCACTCGATGAAGCGTCTCTTTCTTTAAAAGGTAGCTCATGGAAAACATTATGGTTTATCGTTTTACCATTGTTAAAACCAGCGTTGCTTTCTGCATTGGTCACCAGTTTCGTTCGTGCGATGACTACCGTAAGTGCGATTATCTTCTTAGTCACCGCTGATACACGTGTGGCAACAGCTTATATTTTAAACCGTGTAGAAGATGGTGAATATGGTGTTGCTATCGCATACGGTTCGATTTTAATCATCGTGATGATGGCCATTATTTTATTCTTTGACTGGATTGTGGGTGATACCCGAATTTCCCGTTCTAAAGCGAAAAAAATGAATTAACTCGTTAAGTTGTAGGTAAATATTATGAGTAATAATGATTTCTTAGTATTAAAAAATATCACTAAATCTTTTGGTAAATCCACAGTCATTGATAATTTAGATTTAACCATTAAACGTGGCACTATGGTGACCTTATTAGGGCCATCTGGTTGTGGTAAAACCACGGTGTTACGTTTAGTGGCAGGCTTAGAAAACCCAACTTCAGGTCAAATTTTTATTGATGGTGAAGATGTAACCAAATCATCCATTCAAAATCGTGATATTTGTATCGTATTCCAGTCTTACGCATTGTTCCCACATATGAGTATCGGTGATAACGTGGGTTATGGTTTACGTATGCAAGGCGTGGGTAAAGAAGAACGCGCTAAACGTGTAAAAGAAGCGTTAGAGTTGGTTGACTTAGCAGGGTTTGAAGATCGTTTCGTGGATCAAATTTCAGGTGGTCAACAACAACGTGTCGCTTTAGCGCGTGCGTTAGTGTTAAAACCAAAAGTATTACTTTTTGATGAACCATTAAGTAACTTGGATGCAAACTTACGTCGTTCTATGCGTGAAAAAATCCGTGAACTACAACAAAGTTTAGGCATTACCTCACTTTATGTGACTCACGACCAAACCGAAGCATTTGCGGTATCTGATGAAGTTATCGTCATGAATAAAGGTAAAATCATGCAAAAAGCGCCAGCAAAAGAGCTTTATTTGCGTCCAAATTCTTTATT